>NZ_KI912149.1:1816234-1950001 GCF_000517105.1 Fischerella sp. PCC 9605
ATAAATGATGCTAGTATGATGCACACCTTTGACTCGTTCAATCGCGCGAAAACCCATACCGTTGAGGTACATTTTTACGCATTCTTTTTTGATCTCTTCTGAATATCCTTTCGGCGGATCGTACAGGTCGAGCAACTGGCGGTCGCATTTGATACAAATTTGCCCGCAGCTTACCTCTACGCTTTCCGTTCTTACGAATTTCCCTAGACCCACACTATGGACATTCCACAGTAGATCACCTCAATTCATCCCTCTATTATGCAACGCCTCTTCTTGTAATAACTTAACTTGACTTTGGCGTTGCTGGATCAGTGTTCGTACTACCGGGGAATCATCTGTATAGCGCTGGCGTTCCCCAGCCAAAGCTAGTTCAGTTTTTTGAATTTCATCAATACTCTTTTACGCAAAGCTGGATTTACAACGATGTAGAGCTTCTGGTGGAGTCAAGCTAAACATCACCAAAAGTAGTTGTGTATGTGTCTTTATTATGAGAATCTCTGACAACAGCAGATCAACACAAACGTTATTTTGAGGCACTTGTTTGGGTTAATTCCACTTCTCGTCGCCTAGGTACTTCATAAGTCATAAAATCATAAGCCATATCTGTATGAGGGAAAATAGCACGGGCTTCTTTAAGCAAATCTTTTAACTCGATGGAATTTCCAGGAGCATAGCGGGGACTAAAATGAGTCATAATCAGGCGATGTGCCCCAGCAGCTAAAGCTGTTTGCGCTGCCATTGTGGAGGTGGAGTGCAACCGCTGAAAAGCCATATCTGCATCTTGGTGAGCAAAGGTTGCTTCGTGAATTAGCACATCTGCATCCCGTGCTAATTCCACTGCACTGTCACTATAAATTGTGTCTGTACAATAGGTTATCTTGCGTCCAATTTCTGTCGGCCCGCAAAAATCTGTGCCATCAAACACTCTTCCATCAGGTAAAGTCACGGTTTCACCACGTTTAAGTTGACCGTAAACTCGGCCGGGTGGAATCTGCATGGCTTTGGCCTTTTCAATATCAAAACGTCCGGCTCGATCTTTTTCTGCTACACGGTAGCCGAAGGTAGTGACGCGGTGATGCAAGAAATCGCAGGTGACGCTAAATTCATCGTCTTCGTAAATTACACCTGGACGATTGGTATGAACTTTAACAGGATAAGAAAAGTGTGTATGGGAGTAGCGCAAGGCTGATTGCAGGTATTCGTTTAATCCGGGTGGGCCGTAGATATCAATGCGTTCGACATTACCTGCCAAACCACAACTGGCAAGAAGACCCATTAATCCAAAGATATGGTCGCCGTGCATGTGGGTAATAAAAATTCGGGAGAGTTGACTGCTTTTGAGGTCGCTGCGTAAAAGTTGGTGCTGGGTGCCTTCGCCACAGTCAAATAACCACAACTCTGCTCGTTGCGGTAATCTCAGAGCGACACTGGATACATTGCGCGATCGCGTCGGTACACCGGAACTCGTCCCTAAGAATGTTATCTGCACAGCTTTATATCTGCCTTCCTCTACTGAATTTGGCGCTCTATTCTATATGGTGGCACGGAACTCAGAAAAATATCTTCTTTAACATCAATAAGCTAGCAAAGTAAAATTACTTAGTGCAATCTCAAAAGTCATCAAGTTCTACCCTGCGAGAAGGGGAGAGGGGAAAGACAAGGGAGAAAAATTGCTTCCTTTGCCCCTTTTTTGACCCTACCCTACACCGAAACCGCCCACTCTCCGCCGATAAGTCAGGCTAAGCCTGTCTACCAGGTGTCTACGCTACGCCCCTTGGGGTTAAATCCCCTTCCATAATTTTTCGTTTGATTACCACTACCACAATCCCTAATCGCCAATCCCCAATCGCCTTTAATTACAGTACTTAAGTAAGTGGACATCAATAGTTGGACATAAATATTTTTTGTTTGAAAAAGCTGCTCTGAAAGCGTCTGAGGTTAATTTATGTGGACGTACTTACCAAAAGTAAAGTCTAATTTCTTTCATCAAAAAAATCTTTATATTATTATTTAAACATATAAATATTTTAACAAATACCAAAACTTTGCAATTAATATGATTTATTTACAGAATATTCATAAATAACAAGTTTTTGTTTGTGAGCAAAACGTTAAATTTAAAAAGTAATTTAACCAGAACTTAAAGTAAATTATCAGTACGTAGAGCAGACATATTTGTAATAATTTACATTAATTGTTCTTATGCTAAGCAGACATCGGACATCGAGTGTCGGTCGCTTATTGCAATTTTTATTTGTGTGCAGTTTTACTTGTAGCTTGTTTATAGGACATTTGCCATTATCACCTTGGCAAAGAATATTTAGAGGAAATGTAACCGCACAAACAATAGTAAAAAATAGCCACAACCCTAGCCGATTGGTTTCGTCTGATGACACTAATCAACGACTATATCAAGGTATTAAAAAATACAAAAAAGGAGATTTCACAAATGCGATCGCTCCCTGGCAAACAACTTTGAATACATCTAAACAAAATGACAATAACGTCAGCAAGACGAGTATAATTGAGAACTTGACGAGATTATATCAAGAGATAGGCAAGACAGAGGAAGAGATCGCCTATTGGGAAGAAGCGATCGCCTACTATAGTCAAGCCCATGAGTGGCTAAATGTGGGTCAAATGCTTACCCAACAAGCGCAAGCATACAACAGTTTGGGCAAACCCAATCAGGCAATGCTACTTTCACAAAGCGCTTTGCAGATTGCCCGTATTTACAACGATGATGGTTTAGAAGCGGCTGCTTTGGTGAGTAGAGGAGAGGCTTATCGACTGGAAGGCAACTACAAGCAAGCTATTACTGACTTACAATCTAGTATCAAAATTGCTGTAGAAATTCACAACTTAACATATCACGCTTCTGCTTTAAATAAACTTGGAAATACCTACATCAATCTAGCTCAGCTCGGTTATAGTCGTGCCAAATCAACTGCGGATGCAGGCGACCATGACGAAGCTGAAATTTGGAAAAAACAAGCTTTAGAAAATGATTTACTAGCTTTGCAATATTTCCAAAAAAGTTTGGAAATTGCGCGTCAACGCCAAGATAAACTAAGCGAAATTCGTCTACTAATCTCTTCTATTCCGCCTACACATCGCATCAAAAAATCACACTTAGTTACAACCAAATTGCAACTAGCTTTATTACTACTAGAACGTTTACCAAATTCTCCCTCAAAAGTCTATGCAGCTATTCAATTAGCTCATTTTTTACAATCTTTGCCTTCTAAAGCAACTTTCTCCTTAACTGAATGTCCAACACCTCAAAGAGAATCACAAGCTTTAGATTTACTCAATCGGGCAGTCTCCATCGCTCAAGACTTGCAAGACGATCGCGCCTTATCTTTTGCTTTTGGTTATCTTGGTCATATTTATGAGTGTCGTCAAGATTATAAACAAGCACTAAAATTAACTCACCAAGCGCAACAGGCTGCTGAAAAACAATTGAATACTCAAGATAGCTTCTATTTGTGGGATTGGCAAGTTGGAAGAATTTTGAGAGCACAAAATCGTGTTGATGAGGCGATCGCAGCTTATGAGCAAGCAGTTGCTAACCTAGAAAATATCCATACTCAGATTGTGGTTGCTAATCCAGACTTGCAACCTGACCCTCGCGATACTTTAGAACGTATTTATCGCGAGTTAATAGCCTTAAAGTTAAGTGTGGACAATCCTGAAACTGCATCCAGTCATCTTAATTCTGCGATCGCTAGCCTTGATGCTCTAAAACTTGCAGAACTGCGAAATTACTTCCGCAACGATTTTGTTGTTAGAACAGTTAATCAAGACAAAGCTAATTTATTAGGCTCTAACACACTGACAGCAGTGTTTTGGTCAATTATCTTTGAAGACCGTACCGCCATAATTGTTTGTCTTCCTAATGGCGAAGTCAAATTGAAGTGGATAAACCTTAATAATCAAAGCTTGAAAGATGAAATTAACAAATTTCGCATTGGACTGGAGAGACGTAGTGACATCATTTACAATCGCCGGGAAGCACAGAAGCTATACGACTGGATTGTTCGTCCTTTCACAGATGATTTAGATTCATTGCAGGTCAAAACCCTGGTTTTCATTCCAGATGGTATTCTCCGTAGTGTACCAATGGCGGCACTACATGATGGGAAACGCTTTTTAATCGAGAAATATGCGATCGCATCTACTCCTAGTATGAGTTTGACAGATCCATTCAAAGCCAAGCCTGAAAAGTTACGAGCTCTGGCTGTAGGATTAACTGAAGATGCGATGGTGGATGGTCGGGAATATCAGGCTTTAACCAACGTCAAACAGGAAATTAATCAAGTTTTGACGCTCATCCCTGGTAGCAAACAATTGTTAGATAGAAATTTTACCCGCGATCGCCTGCAAGCAGAACTCCAGCAGACTGTTTATCCGATTATTCACATCGCCACTCACGGTGAATTTGGCATTGTTCCCGAAGATACCTTTCTCGTTACTGGCAATAATCACAAACTCACGATTAACGACTTGTATAGTATTGTTAACAATGCAGTTAGCAATGTGAATTCAGTTGATTTACTCTCACTGACTGCTTGTGAAACTGCCCGTGGAGATGACCGCGCTACTCTTGGTCTAGCTAGTGTAGCGGTAGTAGCTGGCGTGAAAAGTACTCTTGCTTCTTTATGGTCGGTTAACGATGCAGCAACCGTCATTCTAGTTACGAAATTTTATGAATATTGGCACAATCAGGGAGCCAGTAAAGCTGAGGCTTTGCAAAGGGCACAGCAGGAATTAATTGCTTTAGGAAAAAAATATGCTCATCCTTACTACTGGGCACCGTTCATTCTTTTGGGTAATTGGCTTTAGTGGATAGTGGTTAGTGGGTAGTGGTTAGTAGGAAAACTAACTACTATCTACTAACTACTGACAAATAACTACTAACTACTAACTACTAACTACTAACATATTAATTTTCACCCAAAGCAATTTGAGATAAATCCCCACTGTTCGGTGATTGTTCCAAGTTAGCCAGGTCTTGTATCAAATTAGCCGCTGCTTTTCCCAATTCTCCTGTGTTACTGGGATTTAATGCTTCACTCAGGGCATCGTACCACATACCAGCCTCAGCATAGAGAGTAGCTCTTTGAGTGCGGTCTTGCTCATGATTGAGTGCATCTTTTAAACTCGCTGGTATTGCCACAACTTCAATTTCTGTCCTTGCCAGTAAATTACGCGATGGGCGGTTACGGTTACATAAAATTTCTACTTGCCATAAATATTTTTGACCAACGCTTAAACCAGGTTGCTCCTGTGGTAAGGATAATTTCATAATCCCTGGTGAACTCTGCAACTGTGACTTGTAAATTAGCTTGTGGGGTTGATCGTTGTTATCAAACTCATAGAGAGAGAATTCCATCGGCATCCTTTGGTGGTGGGCTACAAACCAAGCGAAGGTGGGATGAACTGAAGTAGTTTGCCCAACGTGTGTAACAGGGGCAAGTAGGGTTAACGAACCAGTACCAATGGTTTTGCATCTGCCTCTAATTCCTGATGAGTCTGTATAGCCACTTGGTGGTTTTTGATCGCTGGGTGGCTTATATGCGGCTAACGTCGCCTGAGTTAATGAGAGCGTAATGGTCAAAGCACAAATTGTTAAAATCTTAGGATTAAAAATTTTGTGCAAGAGCCACTTTTGGCGAGTCATCATCTTTCCCCTCTGGCATTGCACTAAGAAAATCATAGTAAATGTTTATAAATTGACCCTCTTTTTTCACTCTAATTGGACAAAAACCAGAGTCATCTCTCGCAAGTATTATGTCATCTATGATTTTGGTTGTCTAAGGCAATAATTGTCTCTAAATCTCTGTATTTTGAGGTGATTAACAAAATTCTTGCATGGAGAAGCGCAGAATTTAACTTGGTAGGAGTAACAACAGAGGGTTGATTGGACTAAGTAACTAGGCATTAAGAAACATAAATCAGAGGGTTGTTGGTGCTTGGTTGCTGAAGTTGGTTGTTCCATAGACGAGGCAGTGCGGTCTACCCTATCGGGAAGCCCTCCGGGTACTCTACCTTGAGCCGCCCACAAGGGGCGTCTACGCCAGTCCCCCCTAAAGGCAGAAGCCCTTCGGGTTCGCCACTTTCCCCTATAGGCAGAAGCCAAGACGGGAAGTGGCGAACCAAGACGGGGGCTGGTCTCATCGCGCTGCGCGCGTCTACACCAGTCGTACCCTTGGGGAAGCCGCCCTGCGGGCGTCTACATGGGGGACTCGGGGCCCCCACGACCGACAGGGAGTGGGGATTGGGGGAGAACCCCCTATAAGTGCGCGCTGGTTCACCGCTGCGCGTCTATGGGGAGGCGCGGGTGCCGCATAGCATCCGCACATAGAGGAGGTGCGTGTTCGGAAAGAGCGTCCGAACTTTAAGCGCCGTCGCCGTTCCCCCATAAGCACCTGCCGTGTGCTAGCAGCTTTGCGCAGGGTACAACAAACGATACACAATAAACGACAATTACCAATCACGAACAGTCGCCACAAGAAATATGCTGATTTATGCCAACTTACTTATCCACTCTAATTGTATTACTAAAAATGACTAAATTCATTTTAAATTTTAGTAATTTGCCTTACCGAAGGGTAGATTTATTGTTGATATATATTTAGATATTTATCACATTATTTTAAGAGTTTTATTTTACAAGTAGAAACCATGTTTTACTGTTTGCAAAGATGATATATTTTTAACTGATTTTTGGTTTAACCATTTTGCTAATATTAGCCCAAATAACCAAATGCTAGGGTTTATAGCTGATTTGAGTTGTTGATTATTGATGTATATATTTAATGCTAGATAGAAATCCCAAGGTATAAAATTTGTATTATTTATTCAACTGATTTTTTCTTTATAGTCTCTTTAATTATTATCTATGTATTTTCACTTGTTTTTCATGAAAAAATGTAAATTATTAATGGCTAAGTTTTGGATAAAGATAAGAAAAAAAATTACCAAAAACCGAATTTTGATATAGGCCAAGACAATTCACAAAGAGTACCTCTAGGAGAAAGAGACGATCGCGCAAATTTTCCTTTTAGTTGTCTGGCTAAATTTCTAAACTGCTGTGTTCCTCTACCTTCGCGGGTGGAGATGCTGCCTGAACCGTCATCAATAATTCTGAGAGTGTACCACCCTTCGTTTTGAGTGCAACTTACTTCTAGACGGGTTACACCAGTGGCGTGTTTACCAACATTACACAAAGCTTCTTCTAAAAATCGGCAGAGTCCGCGTTTTTGTTCAATACTCAGATGGCGATCGTCAATCGGATCAAATGTAACTATTTTCACTCTGAGAGTGCTAAAGCATGGAAATTCTCGCTCTAATGTATGGTCATAAACTTGATAAAGCACTGTATGAATAGGATCGTGCAAATTCAGCAGTAGACCACTTCCTAAATAAAGACTTCTATCTTGAGTTAGAGGTTCTCGTTGTAAAAATTCATATATTCCCCGTAGTTCATGATTCAATTTTTCCAGTTCTTTTTCTAATGCTGGCAGTAATTCTTCTGGCGGCATATCCTGTTCTCGAACCCGCTTCAATGCTTTTGCCAGAGTTTGCAAGGGTCCGTTATGAATTGTTTCAAAGGTACGTTCAATCAGGGCTTGACGAGCTTCAATTCTAGAACGCAGTGCTTGGTCATATTGATATAAAGCAGTCATCCCAACACCATTTAACACCAACACAAGCATTGCTGGCACTAATGGCACCCACCAACCCCAAAACAACAGAAGTAAATAGCTAGCGACTATTAAAATTGTGCTGGCAGTAGCAACAGCGAAAAGATTCCGAAATGGAGAGTTGGTGAGTCTGGCGAAAATAATTCCCAACAGGCCCCAGCCTACGATCCATACGTATTCCCATTCGTCTGCCCAAGTGTTTAAAAGTGGTCTGGAGTCAAGTACAGCACTGACAATCGCTGAAACTGCGTGTGCTTGAACTTCCACTCCATAAATGCGCCCGCTGGCAGGTTTAGTAGATATAACTGCGGAAGTAGTGATAAAATCTTTGACGCTGGGCGCAGTTACCCCCACAATCACAATGCGATCGCGTATCCACTCCGGCTGAAATTTCCCAGTTTTAATTTGATTTAAAGATAAAATCCTGAATCTTTCTGGACCACTACGAAAATTAAGTAATACCTGTACCCCACCAGCATCGGTTCTGACATACCCTCCAGAGTTAGGTAAAAACCGAGGTAGTTCAGTATTGCCGAACCTCATCGCCTCAGGGTCGCGAATACCATTTTCTAAGCTAAAACCTTGATTAGCTAAGTAAGCCTTTGCCAAACAAATAGACAAAGATAACTTGTATTCTCTTTTTGTAGGCGTTGCTAACAAGCTACGCCGCAATTTCCCGTCAGCATCGATAATTTGGTCTGCAAAACAAACTTGTTCGGAAGGTAATGCTGGTGGGGGAGCGATTTCTTCAGGTAAAACTTTTTCAATAGCAATTAAATTTTTGATATCCTCAAACGCACCGACAAGTTCAGCATGACCAGGTTCAACAGGTAAATCTCTAATAATATCAAGACCAATAACTCTGGGGGCGAGAGAATTTAATTTCCTCAGCAGTGCTGCAATTTCTCGGTCTGGTATGGGATACTTTCCCACACTGCGGATATCTTCTTCATTGATTCCCACAACCACAATGCGTTCGTCAATAGTTTCGGTGGGACGCAGACGCAGCAAATTATCAAAGGTTAGCCATTCTAGAGGCTGCATGGAACCACTTAAACGAGTAACTATTACCAGTCCAATCACCGCTATACCTGGTAATCCACCCACACGCCAAATGGCTAATTCCTCTTTGACTCTTTCCCAAAATTCAGCCTGCATTTGTTAGTTATTTGTTGTTCGGTGTTAGTTGTTTGGTGTTAGTTGTTTGTTATTTGGTGTTAACTTCAACCAACTACCAACTACCAACAGCCAACCACTAACTATTGACTCTTGACTAATGACTAATGACTAATGACTAATCAATTAACCCTTCTTCTCTAGCTCGCATTTCCGTTTGAATTCGCATATTTTTTCCGTCTTCAGGATAAACGTCTAAAGCGTCTTGTAGTTTGCTCCAGTAATGGCGCACCATGCGTTCGCCAACACACATTCGCTCCGCAATTGCCTTATCTGTTAACCCCTCTTCAAATGCGAGAGTTAACACCCTCAACCACTCTGGTTTTACCTCTAATCCAGAATGAATTCCCTTGATATCTTTTGTATGAGTTAATCCTTGTAATGCCCAATCTACTCTGGTCAACATTTCCTGACTAGAAAGACTTTTATCCGCAACTGTAAAACCTCCTTTATGAACATCAATATCAGGTCTAAGCCGCACTAATGTTCTGACATGAGCACTTTGGACTACAATGTTGAGAGTTGGATGGTTTTTCATTAAATTTCTGAGTAATTTAACACCCGTGTCAGGTCGTGCCATTTTTCCAAGGCTCTCTGGTAGAGACAGATCCATAACCACAAGTTCAGGCTGCATACTCGCTACTTGATTGAGAGCTTGCTGGGCTGTGACAGCTGTAATAAATTCAGCATCTGCATATTTCTTTCGCAGTACTTCTATCGTTCCACCTAAAACTGATTCATGGTCATCAATTACCAAAATTTTTAACAATGCTTTTCCTGATAAAACTTGTTTCATAATTTACACCCCAAAAATTAAGTAGATAACTATCTGCTCCGTTTATTAATCTACACGAAGAAAATAGTTTGTGTATAGAAACGTAAAATTTAAATTATTTAATGATATTTATATAATATAAGCTATTCTACGTAATTATTACCTACCAATAGAAATAGCAAGTAACGCTGAGATTTTTACTATAACAAAAACATTTACCTGATGTTAAAAATTTAAAACTTTCACAAAGGAATTGAAAATCAGGTAAATTTTTGTAAAATACAAGAGTGGAAATATCAGGGTAAGTAATTTGCACCATCAGCTTACAGATATCTGCCTGTTGTTCTAATCTGACGTAGATTGAAATTTGTGTCAAAACCTCTGGCAAACTAATTCTAAGTAACTCTTCTAAAGTTCTTAAAACAATCAGGCTACGTTCTGCTGGTTCATGTCGCCAAGAGGTAGGCAGATCAACATGAAAATATATGTGGGGATAGGATGTTACCCAAGGTTCTAATAAATACTGAATTGCTAGAGGTAAGCTGTCTTGAAGATACGCCGGAAATAAGCGATCGCTCAAGTGCGCCAAGGATTGATGAAAATTATCAATTTTTCTTAAGCATTCTTGAGTTTTGTTTACCGATAATTCCAAATTATCTTCTGGTAATAATTCCAAACTGCGGCGAATTGTGAAAGATTCTTGCAATAAATCGTCCCGGATTTTTTCTGCTTCCAGGAAGAGTTTTAGAGATTGTCTACCAGACCACCATTGCAATGCTTGTTGAGTTTTATGATATGTTCTGACAAACAAAGTCAGTGTAATAATGTAGACAATCAAAACTATAATTTGTATAGCCAATTGGTAATTCACAGGACATTGGTAGCTTAGTTAATTGCCTAGTGAAAGAGAGTGGTATTAAGTAGGATATGGCATTTTTATGCCAAAAAAATCGTTTGTAACAGACAAGATTGTTGCCAGAATAAGCTGTTTTTATTGCCGAAAACTGCATAATTGATAACCGAAGTTTTAAATTTTATGATTAGTAGATTGTTTAAAGTATATATACGATGACATTCCCAGGCAAAGCCAGGGAATCAGCTACAAAATATTTATTTTTTTCATTTAGACAGAGAGGTAAGTAGGAGAAGCGAGGGCGTGAGAAGTGCAAGAGTGGAGGTTGCTTATAAATCTGTACTTAGCCTTGCTTTTCTAAGCAGGAATTGCAGTGCAGTTTCTTGTTTAGAAATAATGTCAGCAGAAGCATTCATCCCTGCTTGGATATTGCAGGTACGATTGTAATCACCAAAACTTTGTTTTTCGGGTTGAATGGTAGCTTCAAAGAAGCCAGCATTAGGAGTAGTGTTACCTGCTGCGATCGCAGCTTGATTATTTATTGCAGGTGCGATCGCATCTGGAGAAATAGCACTGACAACACCTTTAAGAGTACCGTAATCAGGGTAGGGACAAGCATCAACTCGTAATTGCACTTGTTGACCAATTTCAACTTTTTTAATTTCAGCAGCAGGAATCATGGCTTTAACAACTAAAGGCGCATTATAAGGCACAATTTCTGCTACAGGTTCTGAAGGGCGTACTACTTGACCTGGGTTGCGTAAATTTAGCTTGAGGATAATTCCATCACTGGTAGCACGAATGACGCTACTTTCCATTTGGATGAGAATTTTTTGTCGTTCTTTTCGATATTGTTGGATTTGATTTCTAACTTCAATTTTTCTTTGAATTAAAGTATTTCTCTCTCTAAGCAAAGCAGCAAGGCTTGATTCTCCTTTTGCTTGTTCTTGAGCTATACGTTCTTGAGCAATCTCCACCGTTGCTGCACTAGGATTAAGACCTGCTCTAGCTGTTTGTAGATTAGCTCTAGCGATATCAACAGCTTTTTGTTCCGCTTCAACTTCTAATAATGCTTGCTCAACAGCTAGTTTTCTTTGCTCGTAATCACGCTTACCAATTGCCCCATATTCAGCTAGTTCTCGAAAGCGATCGCGATCCTGTTTAGCAAACTTTAAATCCGCTAAAGCTTTTTTTAAACCAGCTTCAGCTTTTTGGAAATTTGCTTGTGCTGCTAGCAATTCACTTTGAGTTTTGACTTGCTCATTTTGATAATCTCGTTGATTGCGTGCCAAGTCTGCTTGGGCAGAAACAACAGTTCGTTCAAGAAGTCTTTTTTCTGCCTCAATTTGAATATCTAAAGTTTGAATTTGGGCTTGAATTTGAGTTAATTGGAGAATTCCTTCTTGAATACTGTTTTGCAATTGGCTATGCTTGATCTGCAATTCCGTATCATCAAGACGGGCGATAATATCTCCCTGTTTGACTATTTCATTTTCTTTAAAAAAAATACCTTTAATAGTTCCTTCTATTTCTGGTTGAACTACCCGAATGTCTCCCGCCGGACGAACGATCGCACTTGTTCTGACTGTAACATTGTATTTGATATATGAAGCCAGAGCGATCGCTATACCAAAATTTGCGATCAGAAACAGACCAGCTAACGATGTCCAACGGCCAATTGGTGGCAGAAATTCGTCAGTATTAACTGAGGGAAGAAGTTTTTGATTATGAGTGTAGAGCATAATAGTTAGTTATTAGTTGTTAGTTGTTGGTTGGTTGTCAATTGTTGATTGCTGGTTGTTACAAACAACAATCAACAAACAACAATCACCAATCACTACCAAATTCAAGGAATTAAAAAGTCTAAATGGTCGCCACTTAGGGAGCTTAACTCTTCCACAGAACCTTGAAGTTTTAACTTGCCCTGCTCTAAATACACAATCCAATCAGCACGATTAATTACTCGGGGACGGTGGCTGATCAAAATCGTCGTTTTACCACGACGATGCTCTAATAATCTATCTAAAACTTGTGCTTCACTGACTGGATCGAGTCCAGCAGTAGATTCATCTAAAATGAGGACTGCTGGATCTGTAACAATAGCTCGTGCTATTGCTAGTCGTTGACGTTGTCCGCCAGAAATATTTGCGCCAAATTCACCCAAAACAGTTTGATATTTGTCAGGAAGTTTACTGATAAATTCATCAGCTTCAGCAATTTGGCAAGCTTTGACAATTTGCTCAAATGAAACGTGGGGTGTTCCTAAGCGGAAATTCTCGACAATAGAACGGCTCCAAAAGTGAGCGTCTTGAGGAACTAGAATTACCTGTTGGCGCAGACAATCAAGAGAAAGGTCATCTAGATTATAAATTCCAATCCGAATATTGCCCGATTGCAATGGATATAAACCTGCGATTAGTTTAGCAAGGGTACTTTTACCACAGCCAGATTTGCCAATAAAAGCAATTGCTTTACCACCTGGAATTGTCAATGAAAAATCTTCTAGTAAGTCTATTCGACCAGCGTAGTGAAAATTAACATTGTTACAAACAATGTCAGCTTCTCCAGGTATTGCGACAAATTGTTTCTTGGCATCTTTATTATCTTCTGGAGTGGAATCTATAACTTCTGTTAGACGCTGAACAGCCGTTCTCGCGCGAGTATATTCATCTATAAAACCAATGACACTACCAATTAAGCCAATAAAATTGGCATTCATGGCATTAAATGCCAGTAGTTGCCCGATACTTAGGTTTTCCTGCGGTTGAATTACCAAATTACCACCAAACCACAACAAAGCAACGCTACCAATCGCAGCGATAAAGCCAGAGAAGGTACTATTGACAATGGCGATCTGAATTGTGTTTAAGGTGAGGGTAGCAAGACGACCAAATCGGCTTTGAAATTCATCCCAAAATTGCGGTGCTGCTGTGGTAGTTTTGAGTGTAAGTGCGCCTTTAAAGGTTTCTACTAAAACGCCTTGAGCTTCTGCTTCTTGAACTAATAATTCACGTGTTTTTACTCGTAAGGTTGGCTGGAAGACAATTGTAGAAAGAGTCATAACCACGGCGACAACTACAGCCACTGTGGTCAATTTCCAGCTATAAAAAATCATGAAACCAAAAGAAACCAGCGCAATAAAAAATTGGCTGGGCAAACCGACAATTACTTGAGCAACTAATTGATTAATTTGGTCTATGTCTCGCAAGCGGCTAACAATTTCACCACTACGACGAGCTTCGTAGTAAGAAAGAGGCAATCGCAAAATTTGTCGCCCAAATTCTAAGACTAAACCCAATTGTAGACGTTGAGCAAAATGAGCAATTAAGTTAGACTGTACGAATGAAAGACTAGTGGAAACAAATTGCATTACGACCACAGCGATCGCCACTGTAGTGAGCAGCCTTGTATCCCCTCTCACCAATACATCATCAGTCAGGATTTGCAGCAAAAACGGCGAAGCTAAAGATAGCAAACCCAAAACTAAATTTAAAGGTAAGGCTTGTGCCAGTATGCCGCGAAACATCCAAACACGCTTGAAAAAACGCCAAAAGCCGCCAACCTTGTCGTCTTCTTGAGCATAAAAGCGAATTGGATCTGGCTGCAATAACAGCATCAACCAATCTGTCCAATTTTCTGCTAAATCTTTTTTAGACAGATAACGGATGCCAACTGCCGGATCGGCAACTACACATTTTTTACCTTGCTTACCATATAAAACAACCCAATGATTCCCTTGCCAGTGAATAATAGCTGGTAGAGGTGCTTCCTTCATTCGGCTTAAAAGTTCTGGTGAAGTTTTCACTGGGCGAGCATTAAACCCTAGTGTTTCTGCACCTCGCTTTAATCCCAATAAAGAGGTTCCAAACTGTCCAGTACCTACCGCTTCACGAATGTGATTGAGAGTAAAACTACGTCCATAATATTTAGAAATGGAAGCCAGGCAAGCAGCCCCACAGTCTTCTTCACTATGCTGTCGAATAACTTTGTATTTCATTAGTAATTCACCCCAAACATTGAGATCCAGAATCCGGAGGTATTATCAATTCTGTTTGCCTGTTTTTGATATTTATTTTTACGTCTAATAAAATAAGTAAAAAATTATTCTACGAATGAAACTTAAGGGGCTGAAACCATATTCACGCATCCTACGCATACTATCTCCAAATACCGAATTCATATTAAATCCAAAACTAATTAGCGAAGAGTTATATGCAGATGTTTGCTTGGAAGAAATACTACGTTGACTTTCATCTACGTTGAATTCATTACTTGCAAAAGAGTTTATATCATGCCTTTGAATGACAAAATCAAATCCTCCTGATACGGTTTCCTGTTCTGACTCAGATAACTCCGTAAATAAATCGGATTGTGTCAATTTGTTATCATCAGCCACAGTATCACCTCTTTTGAAATCAAAGTAATTTTAGAAACTTGGCAGCAAAATTAAGTATTAAAGCAATTTTTGGCGTTATTAAGATTCCCTGATTTAGTACCGCTAACTAATTTTTCTTTTCTATATGCAGTAAGCTACCAGCTGTAAGGGATAGAGATTTGATGAATAACCATCGCATCTATGCAATTACCCAATTAGCTGATAGCTGACTGAACTATAGAAAAAAAACCATATAGCAAAGATGCAGGATGAAATTGAGGATTCCAGAGTCATAAATTATTAAGCCTTATCACACACACCAAACTAGAGCGTTCAAAAGCGTTCAGTTGTTGTATAATCAAAGGAAGGAAAACTTTCTGGAATCCGGATTAGGCAATTAATGCACAACTTAATTGCCTAATTTTAATTTTTTAGTAATGCCAGGGGTAGATGTGAATTTTTTCTAGAGCGGAGGCATCAACTTTCGCTTGTTCAGTGCTGAATTCCTTCATTGTGCCTGCACCTTTAGCATCGGCAAATGTGGCAGTCTTTAAGGTCAAGCTCTTGAATGCTTGAGAGAAGTCAGACTTAGCAACTTCCTTAAATCCTGGGAAATACTTTCCGTAGTCATAGCCACCACCACCAGCAACCATTTGCTGTTGTTCTTCGGTTACATCAACGAACATATCAGATGCGAAAATTTCGTTAGACATAGTTGAAAACTCCTTGGTTGTAATCTTGGTGTTAATTTTGAGGCTTTAGTTGATTGCCCTTTGTTTGGCGATTCAACTCTTTGCTTGTTTATTACGATATACGGTCGCCAATAGATATAGCATTAGAAATTCGTGCAAACTTAATTGCCAGGTTGAGAATCACAAATTGCAGGATAATGCTAGTGTCATTTCCGAAAAATACATTTAAATCCAATCAACTTGGGATTATTCTCGTAGACCAATAAAAAATCCAGTTTCTACAAGAAACTGGATTTATTTGGACAGGCTCTCAAAATAGAGATTACGATCAATTGTTATGAATGCTTCAGTTAATCAATCAAATAAAATATAAGACTTTCGTAGCGGTATATTATGCTATCTCTAATCCACCCAGAAAAAGCATAACACCATGCAGCCTACTCTAGATTATTTACATTTGCCTGAGTAATAGTATAAAAATAACTTAGGAAAATATTTGCGTTTAACAAATTAAGAATCAACCATTAGATGAATGCTCATTCTCTAGAAGTCGATCGCGAATAGTCTTCAGTTGCCCTTGACTGCTAACGGGATTGCGTGGCAGTGGTACCTCCATATTGGGCCAGCCGGATAAATCATTGCATGGGCATAACTCAGCTGGCATACCTACATTTCGCACTGGTACTGGCATAGTGCAACGGGCACAGGGGAACATCTCCCAATTGGGTGTTAAGAGTTCAGCAATAGTTTCGTGTGTACCTTCTAAGTGACAGTCGCCTGAATTTTGTGAGGTAATCTTTCGCCAGCATTCCTCAAACTCATCGCTGTAGCGATCGCCTACTATGACGTATTCAGGCAACAATGCTTCTGCACTATTGCCAACTATTACCTTTTTGCCTAACTGAAACCAGTAAGCGAGATATCGTTTTACTTCTTTTTGAGATGCCATACTCTCAATCTTATAGCCTAGATTTTGAATTGTGGTTCGCCAATTTGGAACAAATAATTAAGAATGGTCATTAGTCATTAGTCAATAGTCATTGGTCATTAGTCATTAGTTATTTGTTATTAGTTCTTTCCCTTACTCCCCATCTCCCCATCTCCCACTCTCCCACTCTCCCCCTCTCTTCCCCAGCTTGGTAATGGGGAACCAAGCAGACTCAGATTAAGAACGTGACCACCAGTAACTAAATAGACTAATGCAGAGATTGCACTCAACTGACGCACCAAAGCACCCAAGCGATCGCGAAAAGTACGACCGATAGGATAAGCTGGCACCACACCCCATCCTGTTTCTTCGGCAACAAAAATCATATCGGCTGCGACTAATTCCACTGTCTCTAATAACTCTTGCACAGTCTTTTCCCAGATTGCTTCCTCCTGAGAGAGAAGATTAGCTACCCAAGTTCCTAAAGAATCAATCAAAATACAGGTGTTTGGTTTCGCTTCAGCAAGGGTAGCAGATAATTCCACAGGCACTTCCAGTGTTACCCAGTTTTGAGGACGGCGTTGTTGATGTTTTTGAATGCGTTGTTGCCACTCATGATCTGCATCGTTACAAGTTGCTGTCGCCACGTAAATCACTGCTTTTTGTGACTGCACTGCCAAAGCTTCTGCCCATTCACTTTTACCAGAACGTGCAGGCCCAGTTACCAAAATGACTTTATTCATTAAACTTTATCCTCCTGCCTTTTGCTTCCTGCCGGGGTTTCCACAAATTCACGCGAAGCGGCGAGTTTGTGGGGTGCTTCTCCTGACTCTGGCTTCTGTCTTTTGTCTTCTTGTTTGTGACTTTACTCTAAGCAGTTTAGTTAGTATCTTTAATTAACTAGGGTTGTAACTTAGATACCATAATTTTTCACTTTCAGGATGAGATTTTTGACCCCAATTAACTTTTAAGAGATAAAATTAACACTCAGCATCTTTTATGCAATTTTGGGAAAAGTCAAAAATCCCAACAGACGAATCAGCATCATTAAATACCACAAGTCACAGCAAAGCTAGAGATATCCTTATGAAAGCAGGTTTAAAACGTATTGAGGCTACACTGCACGATTTAGGAAATCGCGGTACTGCTGCCGCTGAATCAGAAGATACAAGCAAGCAGTCTTTATCGTTTCGGATCAGCACTGGTGTATCAGAACAGGCAGCTAATAATAATATCTCGTCCCAGAATGAGCATACTCAGCAACAAGAAGAGTATCTAGAGCCTCATCAAACAACCGTGCAAACCTTTTCGGTAGAAGAGAACGCCTGCAAAACGCCAAGCCTCCCCAAATTCAAAACACCTAGCTTTACCAGTCATCGCAATGGGCCTAATCCGGCATTAGCAATGAACCTGTTGGAAGAAATACAGGAAATCGTTGCTGGTTGGCAAGCAGAATTGCAAAAAATCGTGCGGCAAATACAAGACCTTTATTTAGAAGGACCTATTGTTAATGGTTGGTTAGAGTCTTACACAGGCGAAGAACCGACAGGAAACGCCACACTACGCCATGCAGAAGTCGATCGCTTGATGGACTATGTAGAAGAAATTTGCGCTCAACAAGAAAAAATATCTTATCAATCATCCTGTGCCGGCTACCGTTTGTGTGGTTTGGATGCTTCTGGTACAGTCTGGTCACGTCCCTGTCCACCCGATCAGGTTGCCAGCGTCAGTATGGCGATCGCCCGCTACCAAAAATTACGCCAATTGTTAGCACGCAAGCAATACTTAGAAACTCGTCTCACACAATTGGCTGAAACTTTAGTGGTTTTACACGGTCACATTCAATGCCAGTAAAGAAGGCTGTTATACGATTGGCAGGAGACAGAAGAAAGTTAATCTTCAAATTGAAAAGGGACAAGGAGGACAAGGGGATGGGGTGATGGGGAGAGTCCAGTTTTATATTCTCCCCAACTCCCCACCTCCCTATCTCCCGCTCCCCCCTTCCCCCTCTCCCTGGTCTTACTACACTAATAATTCATGAATACTGAATCGATGCTCTAGGGTGGCGAATTTCGCAACGGCTATTTTGCGTGAAGATTTTAAGATGATTTCCGAAAAAACTCGGTGGTGAGTCAGGATTTTTTGGTATAGATTAGCTCCAGAGCAGTGTCCTTTGGATTTTGTCAGTAGTTGTTGTTTGTTGTTTGTTGCTTGGAACAAGCAACAACCAACTACCAACAACTAACATCATCCAAAATCTAAAATCCAAAATCTTAAATTCTCTATGCCAGACACGCAAATCTCTGCCATCATTTGTACTCACAATCGAGATACCTATTTAGGTTCTGCCATAGATAGCCTTCTGTCGCAGAATTTTGCCGCTGGCTTTGAAGTGGTAGTGGTGGATAATGCCTCTAGCGATCGCACCCGTGCTGTTGTAGAAGAAAGGGCTAGTAATCCCCGCCTTAAGTATATTTTTGAACCTATTGTTGGTCTATCTGTCGCCCGCAATACGGGTGCTCAAGTTGCCAGCGGTGAAATATTAGCATACCTTGATGATGATGCGGTAGCGAGCGAGGGTTGGCTGCAAGCTTTGTACACTGCCTATCAAAATCACCCGAAATTAGCGATCGCTGGTGGCAAAGTAAGCTTGTTATGGTCTGAGGGAATGCAAGCACCACAGTGGCTATCGAGAGGATTAGCCACTAATTTGGGCGCATACGACTTAGGCAACACCATAGTTTACATCGACAAACCTGGTTTAACCCCCAGAGGCTTAAATTACTCTATCCGCCGCAGTTTTCTAGAAGAAATTGGCGGTTTTGATCCTCACCTTGGTCGTGTAGGTAAAAAACTATTATCTAACGAAGAACTGCAAATGACCGAACTTGCTCTCCAACGGGGTTGGCAAGTCGCTTATCTTCCTGACGCCCACGTGCTTCATAATGTTGATCCCGAACGCTTAAAGCGTTCCTGGTTTTTAAATCGAGGCTGGTGGCAAGGTATTAGTGAGTGTTATCGAGAACAACTAGCAGGCACAGCTGGTGTTGGTCAATTGCGACGCGGTAGCGAACGATTTTTACGTGGTTTATATAAGGCAATACAATATTTTGCCGATCCCGCAGAAAGATTTGACAAATTTGTATATGCCTATGGTCAGATTGGTTATTTGAATGCCGCTATTGCGGGTCTTCTAACTTCATCAAAAAGAGTCAATAGTCAATAGTCATACTTGGTTATTAGTTATTTGTTGGTGGTTGCTTGAAACAACCAACAACCAACAACCAACAACCAACAAACAACAAACAACAAACAACAAACAACAATGACAAATAACTATTAATAACTCATTATGCTTTCTAAAATACCAGTTTCTGTACTAATTCCAGCAAAAAACGAAGAAGCAAACTTGCCAGCCTGCCTTGCGAGCGTGCAAAGAGCAGACGAAATATTTGTGGTAGACTCGCAAAGTAGCGACAAAAGTGTCGAAATTATTAAAAATTACGGTGCAAATGTCGTGCAATTTCATTTCAACGGGCGCTGGCCAAAAAAGAAAAATTGGTCTTTAGAAAATTTAGCTTTTCGCAATGAGTGGGTTCTAATAGTTGATTGCGATGAGCGTATTACCCCCGAATTGTGGGAGGAAATTGCCCAAGCAATTGAAAATCCAGAATACAATGGTTACTACCTTAACCGTCGCGTATTTTTCTTAGGTAAATGGATTCGCCACGGCGGCAAATATCCTGATTGGAACTTACGTTTATTTAAGCATAAAAAAGGGCGCTACGAAAACCTCAACACAGAAGATATTCCCAATACGGGTGATAACGAAGTTCACGAACATGTCATCTTAGATGGGAAAGTAGGATATCTGAAAAATGACATGCTTCATGAAGATTTTCGTGACCTGTTTCACTGGTTAGAAAGACATAATCGTTATTCTAATTGGGAAGCCCGTGTTTACTACAATTTACTCACAGCTAACCACGACAGCGGAACTATTGGCGCGAAACTATTTGGTGATGCAGTACAACGCAAGCGCTTTTTGAAACAAATTTGGGTGCGGCTACCATTTAAACCATTTTTGCGATTTATTTTGTTCTACATTATCCAGCGTGGTTTTTTAGATGGTAGGGCTGGATATATTTATGGGCGGCTTCTCAGCCAATATGAGTATCAAATAGGTGTGAAACTTTACGAGTTACGCCACTGCGGCGGTAAGCTCAATACTAAATCTACCCCTATAGCAACACAATCATCTCTTCCTCAAGAAGTTAGGCAAACAGTTAGCTAGGAGTGAGGGAGTGGGAGAGTGGGGGAGAAAATAATTCAAAATTCAAAATTCAAAATTCAAAACTAAGAATCTTTTTGAATGCGTGAATGCGTGAATGCGTGACTTGTTACGCCACTAACCACTAACTACTAACCACTAACCACTAACTATTGACTCTTGACTAATGACTAATGACCAACCATTTATAGATTTACGCAAATATGACCAATCCTGGTTTGATCGTGGACGTCCTGGCTGGTATGTTTTGCTGTGGTGGTTTGTGCAGGCGATCGCTTTTCCTCTCACTCCTCATCCGTTAAACAGTCTGCGTTGTGCCTTGTTACGCTGGTTTGGCGCTCAGATCGGTAAAGGTGTACTAATTCGACCTACAGCTCGTTTCACCTACCCTTGGAAAATTACTATCGGTGATTACAGTTGGATAGGGGATGATGTGGTTTTATACAGTTTAGACTACATCCATATCGGTGAGCACTGCGTAATTTCACAGAAAAGTTATTTGTGTACTGGTAGTCATGACATGTATGACTCGGCTTTCGGATTGAAAACAGCAAGTATCTGTGTTAATAATGGGGTATGGGTAGCTGCTGATTGCTTCATTGGGGCAGGAGTAAAAATTGGAGCAAATGCCGTAATTGGTGCGCGCAGCAGTGTTTTTAGCGATATACCTTCTGGGCAAGTATGTTGGGGAACACCATGTCGTCCCCGGTATCCCAGGACTGAGAAGCATCAACCCAATTCGGAATTGACAGTTTAGAATTCGGAATTACCTTACAAGCAAATAGGGCAAAGGGCATAAAAATTATGAATTATGAATTATGAATTATGAAATTTTCAGCATTCAGCATTCATAAATTTTTACTTATTCCCAATCCCCGCGAAATTCCTTAGACAAGAGGAGTAGGATTTTCTTTCATATGCCTGCCTTATGTCAGGAATAGCTAATAATTTCAATGAATGATGAGAGTTTTAAATTAAAATGAAAACTTAACTACAGAATTTTTGCGTTATCTTAGCTTATACGTGAGGTTTGACTGTGCGATCGCGTTCCTCAATAAATGCCCCACAAACTGAAAATCAAACCCAGTCTAATGTTTCTCTATCGCCAGTCGTGACGCCCAGACGTGCATCTGGTGGTTTTGCGTTACTTGACAGTCTCAAACGCCACGGCGTCGAATGTATTTTTGGTTATCCTGGTGGTGCGATTCTGCCAATTTATGATGAACTTTATTTTGAGCAAGTGACTGGTGGTATTAAGCACATCCTGGTAAGGCACGAACAAGGCGCAGCTCATGCTGCTGATGGTTATGCTCGTGCTACAGGGAAGGTGGGAGTATGTTTTGGTACTTCTGGGCCAGGGGCCACTAACTTGGTGACAGGTATTGCCACCGCCTACATGGACTCGATCCCGATGGTGATTGTCACGGGACAAGTGCCCCGGAAAATGATTGGTACGGATGCGTTTCAAGAAACTGATATTTATGGAATTACGCTGCCGATAGTCAAGCACTCCTACGTAGTGCGCGACCCCAGAGACATGGCGCGAATTGTTGCCGAAGCCTTCCACATTGCCAGTACGGGACGACCAGGGCCAGTTTTAATCGATGTCCCCAAGGATGTAGCTTTTGAAGAATTTGACTATGTGCCTGTAGAACCAGGTTCGGTGAGATTACCAGGATATCGCCCCACTGTGAAGGGAAATCCACGGCAAATTAACGCAGCGATTCAATTAATTCGCCAAAGTCGCCGTCCTTTGCTGTATGTGGGTGGAGGTGCGATCGCCTCTGATGCTTACGCAGAAATTCAAGAACTAGCTGAATTATTTAATATTCCCGTCACCACAACATTGATGGGTTTGGGTGCATTTGACGAACATCATCCTCTCTCGGTGGGAATGTTGGGAATGCACGGCACCGCCTACGCCAACTTTGCTGTCACCGACTGTGACTTACTCATTTGTGTTGGTGCTAGATTTGATGACCGTGTTACTGGTAAGTTAGATGAATTCGCTTCCCGCGCTCAAGTCATTCACATCGACATCGATCCCGCAGAAGTTGGTAAAAACCGCGTTCCCGAAGTACCCATCGTCGGCGATGTCAAGAACGTGTTGCAAGACATCTTGCGTCGATGCCAAGAACTAGGTATTAAGAGTACGCCCAACCAAACTCAAGAGTGGTTGAGATTAATCAACCGCTGGAAAGAAGAGTATCCGTTGGTAGTGCCACAGTATCCCGATAGTATGTCACCACAAGAGGTGATTGCAGAAGTCGGCCGCCAAGCACCCCACGCCTACTATACAACCGATGTGGGTCAACACCAGATGTGGTCAGCCCAATTTCTTAAGGCAGGGCCAAGACGCTGGATTTCTAGTGGTGGCTTGGGAACGATGGGCTTTGGTTTGCCTGCTGCTATGGGTGCGAAAGTGGCATTCCCGAATGCAGAAGTTATCTGTATCAGCGGTGATGCTAGCTTCCAGATGTGTTTGCAAGAGCTTGGGACGCTTGCACAGTATGGCATAAATGTCAAGACTGTGATTGTCAATAATGGCTGGCAGGGAATGGTGCGTCAGTGGCAGCAAGCCTTCCACGGAGAGCGTTACTCATGCTCGAATATGGAAGTTGGGATGCCAGATATTGAGTTGCTTTGTAAAGCTTACGGTATTAAGGGCATAGTGGTTAAGAGCCGGGAAGAACTTAAAGACGCGATCGCCGAAATGTTAGCTCATGATGGCCCGGTAATTATCGATGCTCACGTCACCAAAGATGAGAACTGCTACCCAATGGTAGCCCCAGGAAAGAGCAACGCTCAGATGATCGGCTTACCCAAACAGCTACCAAAAACTGATGTCGAACCTGTTTATTGCAGTAACTGCGGAGCTAAAAATCTTCCCAATAACAACTTCTGTCCTGAGTGTGGAACTAAGTTGTAGAGCGATCGCAATTTGTCAATAATTATGTAGGGTGGGTCAGTAACCCACCCTTTGTGTTAATTACATGCTTGCCGAAGAACTAATATCATGTCCGTTTCTCGCAGAGTACCCGTAAGGGTAATTGGGGTATTACCTAATAGTTGCGATCGCAGTAGGAACATAAATTGATTATCCGGACTTGATATTATGCCTAAAATCCAAGAAGCTTTAACAACGATTAAAGTGGGTGATGTGGTTTTGATCGCTCCATAAAATATTAATTATTAATAAATCACTCAAGTTTATCTCCGCGTCACCGCGTCTGTTCATCTCCCAGCAAACAGACGGTAATACTACTTTAAAAAGACGTGAAGACCGATCCAGCTAGTTACCCACCTCTTTTTACAATGACCATATAAGAACAAAACTTATATTTGCGCGTGTTGTAGTTCGTTCCTCAAAAAGCCTATGCAACCAACTAATCCAAACCAATTTACAGAAAAAGCGTGGGAAGCGATCGCGCATACTCCTGATATTGCCAAACAAAACCAGCATCAGCAAATCGAAAGCGAACACCTGATGAAGGCGTTGTTAGAACAGGAAGGCCTAGCAGGGCCGATTTTGACGAAAGCTGGTGTGAATCTGCAAAAACTGCGCGATCGCACTGACCAATTTATTCAACGTCAGCCAAAAGTTTCTGGTAGTATTAGTTCCGTATACTTGGGACGCAGCTTGGATTCACTTCTAGACCGAGCTGAAGGTTATCGTAAGGAGTTTGGTGACGAGTACATCTCGATTGAACACCTATTACTTGCTTACGCCAAAGATGACCGCTTTGGTAAAAGTTTATTCCAAGAATTTGGATTAGACGAAAGAAAATTAAAGGATACTATTAAACAAGTTCGAGGGAGCCAGAAAGTGACCGACCAAAATCCAGAAGGCAAATACCAAGCACTGGAGAAATATGGGCGTGACCTCACAGAAGCTGCCCGTCAAGGTAAACTCGATCCGGTGATCGGACGCGATGATGAAATTCGCCGTACTATTCAAATTCTCTCTCGCCGTACCAAGAATAACCCCGTGTTGATTGGGGAACCAGGTGTAGGTAAAACTGCAATTGTGGAAGGTTTAGCCCAGCGCATCGTTGCTGGCGACGTACCCCAGTCCCTTAAAGACCGCAAACTGATGGCTTTGGACATGGGTGCTTTGATTGCGGGGGCAAAATTCCGGGGTGAATTTGAAGAACGCCTGAAAGCAGTATTAAAAGAAGTTACCGAGTCCGGCGGCAATATAATTCTGTTTATTGATGAAATTCACACCGTTGTTGGTGCGGGTGCAACCCAAGGCGCAATGGATGCTAGTAACTTGCTCAAACCAATGTTGGCGCGGGGTGAATTACGCTGTATCGGTGCGACAACCTTAGATGAGTACCGCAAGTATATTGAAAAAGATGCCGCTCTAGAAAGACGCTTCCAGCAAGTTTATGTAGACCAGCCGAGTGTAGAAGATACTATCTCGATTCTGCGCGGGTTGAAAGAGCGGTATGAACTGCACCACGGGGTGAAAATTTCCGATAATGCTTTAGTGGCGGCGGCGACATTGTCGAGTCGATATATTTCTGACCGCTTCTTACCAGACAAAGCCATTGACTTGGTAGACGAAGCAGCGGCGAGACTGAAAATGGAGATTACCTCCAAACCAGAAGAACTCGACGAAATCGATCGCAAGATTCTGCAATTAGAAATGGAGAAGCTATCGCTGCAAAAAGAAAGCAATGCAGCTTCTCGAGAACGTCTGGAAAAACTAGAAAAAGAACTTGCAGATCTCAAAGAAGAACAAAGGGCGCTAAATGCTCAATGGCAGTCTGAAAAAGACATTATCACTAAAATCCAGTCTGTCAAAGAAGAAATTGACCGCGTTAACTTAGAAATTCAGCAAGCCGAACGCGATTACGACCTCAACCGCGCTGCGGAGTTAAAATACGGCAAATTAACCGATTTGCACCGCAAATTAGAAACCGCAGAATCTGAATTAGCCCAAACTCAACGCACTGGCAAATCTCTGTTACGGGAGGAAGTCACCGAGTCTGACATTGCAGAAGTAATTTCCAAGTGGACGGGTATTCCCATCAGCAAGTTGGTGGAATCTGAGAAAGAGAAACTGCTGCACTTGGAAGATGAACTGCATCGCCGCGTCGTTGGACAAGAAGAAGCAGTTACAGCCGTTGCTGACGCCATTCAGCGATCGCGTGCTGGTTTAGCAGATCCAAATCGTCCCATTGCTAGCTTTATTTTCCTTGGCCCAACGGGTGTAGGTAAGACCGAATTAGCGAAAGCCTTGGCTGCATACCTGTTTGACACCGAAGAAGCGCTAGTACGGATTGATATGTCCGAGTACATGGAGAAACACGCCGTTTCTCGTTTAATTGGTGCGCCTCCGGGATATGTAGGTTACGAAGAAGGCGGACAGTTGACCGAATCAATTCGCCGTCGTCCCTATGCGGTGATTCTCTTCGACGAAATCGAAAAAGCACACCCGGAAGTGTTCAACATCTTGCTGCAAATTCTTGATGATGGACGTGTCACCGATGCTCAAGGTCATACGGTCGATTTCAAGAACACGATTATTATCATGACCAGCAACATCGGTTCGCAGTTTATCCTTGATGTGGCGGGAGATGAAGCCAGGTATGACGAAATGCGCCATCGAGTAATGGAGGCGATGCGAAATAGCTTCCGTCCGGAGTTCCTCAACCGCATTGACGAACTCATCATCTTCCACAGCTTGCAAAAAGACCAATTGCGCGAAATTGTGCAGTTGCAAGTCGAAAGATTGCGGCAAAGATTGGGCGATCGCAAAATGTCTCTCAAACTCTCGGATGCGGCTCTTGACTTTTTAGCTGAAGTAGGATACGATCCAGTTTTTGGTGCACGTCCGCTGAAGCGAGCCATTCAACGGGAGTTAGAAACACCAATCGCTAAAGCTATCCTGCGGGGCGAATTTAACGATGGCGATACCATATTTGTAGATATTGAGAATGAGCGCCTTTCCTTCAAGCGCTTACCCGCAGAATTACTGACGACCTGATTGATATTGTAGTGGCGCGACACAGCTAATTTTGTGCATTAGAAAAATCTTGTGGGACGGGCTAGAAGCCCGTCCTCATAGGCGGGCAGGATGCCCGCACCACAAAACAATTTATTGGATTTAAAATCTCTCCGCGTCCCGGTGTCCCTGCGTCAGTCCTAACGATCAGTCTTCAACCGAACATGATATTACAGGCTTTTGTTTTCATCCTACACGGCAATAAATAATATTACGCAAAGACTGAACAAGAGCGTCTTTGCGTTTTTTTATGAAAGTAGCTGCAACAGTAGGAAGTTAAGAAGATGAATATTCTCATCCTGGGTAATTCCTCAGATGCCCATGCTGTGCGTTTGCAGAATGCCCTCACGCAAGCAGGCGCGACAGTAGATTATTTAGATACTCGCATGTTTCCCAGCCAGATACGAATATCCTGGGAACCAAATTCTCTAATGGGTTCTCTAAAGTTATCCGCACAACGTCAATTAAAATTCCAAGATATTCATAGTGTTTTTTGGCGTAATTTCGCTAGTGTTAGTATTCCTTCCTTAGAAGATTCACATCAGCAAACGATCGCATTCAATGATTCGATGAGTTTGTTGCGAACATTGATCAAAGCTTGCCCAGCTCGTTGGGTAAACTCTTGGGAAGCATATCAGTTTCATAAAGAGAAACCCTTGCAACTTCATCAAGTTCAGCTTCTCGGAGTCAAAATTCCACAAACCCTAATTACTAACGATCCAGAACAAGTGATTAGGTTTGCCAAATCTCATCAGAAAGTCATTTTCAAGCCAGTTTATGGCGGTGCTTACACACAAATCCTAACCGAATCTCTTTTAGAACCAAAGCGACTAAATTTAGCTTTGAGTCTTGCTCCTATTACCCTACAAGAGTATATCCCAGGAACTAACATTCGCAGTTATGTGGTTGGCAACTTCGTTTATTCTGCGGAAATTCGCACTCACTGTTTAGACTTCCGAACAGACTTAGAAGCTGAGTTGCTTCCGGTGGAATTGCCACAACAAATTCAACAGCAGTGTCGAGACATTGCCAAAGCATTGTATCTAGAATGGACAGCCATTGATTGGCGTCAAACCCCTGCGGGTGAGTATGTTTTTCTAGAAGCAAATCCCAGTCCAATGTTTCTCCACTTCGAGCAACAAACGGGTTTTCCCATCACTGAGAAGTTAGTAGAGTTGTTAATGGATAATTGTTAGTTGTTGGTGGTTGGTGGTTGGTTGCTCCATAGACGCGCCTTCTTCGGCTTCCCGAAGGGTACAACAAATAACAAACAACAAATAACAAACTATTTAAAAGAATTTACGGTACTAATGCCATGACACCAGCAGGAGAACCAGAACCACCACGCAATCTCAAAACCCCGATCGCCAGGGTAGTTCCTTTGGGTGGTAGTTGATCCAAATTAGTGAGATTCTCTAGAACAATACGCGGTTTCTCTAAAACCAAGCGGTTGGTGGCAAAAGTCGTATCTTGCCCACAATCTACACCGTGAGTATCAATTCCAACTCCAGCTATTTGACGTTTATTGAGTAGAAACTGAGTTGCATCGCTGCCAAATCCAGGAAAATGCATACTTCCTTGATTATCCTGGTTCATAAATGCAGTGCGATCGCTCCATTTTTCTTGCCAACCTGTATACAACAATACAATATTATCCGTGGAAATCTCCCCGTGTTGCTCCTCCCACGCCAGAATATCGGCAACAGTGAGGGCATAATCTGGATTGTTTGCTACTTGTTCCCGGATATCAATTACTACCGCAGGTAAAACTAGCGACTCGGCGGGATATTGGTCAATTGCGACACCAGAATTGTAAAAACCGATCGGGGCGTTAATATGGGTAGCGCTATGTTCTCCCAAGGAAAAGCGCCGCAGATAATAGCCATCTTTTTCTAGTTTTGCTACTGTTTCAAATTCTATAGGTGAATCGCCTTGCCAACGAGGAATATCAGTGTCAATTACATGACTCAGATGGATAACCCGGGAGTAGGTGATATTTTTTAGGTTTTGTGGTGTGGGCATCTTGCCCGCAACCATTGATTTAACGGCAGGCGAGACGCCTACCCCACAAGAATTATCTTTATAATTTGGATAAGGACGAGTTAACCTCTCCAGCGTTGCCTCCATCACAGCACTAGTTTGACCTGTGACAGTAAATACCAAAGCTTCGCGGTATATTCGCTGTGCTGGATGATGCAGATAATTAGCTGCTCCGCTGGAAACTGTAATGGCTGCATGAGCTATGCGCGTTGCGAGGTCAATTGCCCAAGCCCGTAATTGTAACTTTTCTGCTAATTTTACACCTGAATTTTTTTGAGCTTTGCGAATGGTGGTGCGACACTCGCCTAGTTCTTGCTGAAAAGATGTAACGGCATTGCTGATAAAAGGCAGTGATTTCGTATTTGCGGCAGACTCAATAATATCTAGACCAGCGATCGCGCAGCCTGTAGCTAGAAAAGTGGCGCGGAGGACGTTATTTTTGTCATTTTCATGAATCCAACCAACAGGTTTAATGAAAACTACATGCTCTTGAGGTAAGAAGTAGCAACTCAAGGTAGCAGTGATGGTGTTAGTTGACGTCATCGCCGCCAATTGGGCTGGGGTAGTAAATGTTATGCTACCTCCTGACTCTTGTTCAGTTTCTTGAAAAGGCATAACCCCAAAAACAGCACGACCATCGGGCAGTGTGGCGGCGACGATAAAATCATCGAATATACCCCACCCAGTCACCCAAGGCACAACTCCATCTAGTTGATATCCTCCTGATACTGGTGTGGCTACGGTTAGCGGTTCACCTTCACGCCGTAACTGGGAAAAACCAACACCTACTAAAACTTCACCATTCCCCATGCGAGGTAAGTATTCCTGCTGAAGAGAGGAATTACTACTAGCAACGAGCATACCAGCTGCACTTTGGTGTTGAGTTTGCAGAAATGCTAAAGCGCCGGAATACCGGGCTACGAGTTCTTGAAAATGGGCAAAGGTTTCTTCACTAACTTCCTTTCCACCCCACTGGCGCGGAACGCGTAACGCCAGCAAACCCAACTTCCCAAGACCTCGCAAAGCCTGAAGCAGGGCATCTGGGTCGATGTCTATCTCGTTGGCTTTACCTGCAACTTGATTGAGCAAGTATGACTCGGCTGTATCCAAAACAGAGAAAATGTCTTTCGGAAACACTTGGCGATCGCAATCCATAGGCTTTCGCTAGCTTACCAAATTTAGAAGGGGAAAGGGAAAAGGCAACTTGAAGAGGGGTAAAGGGAAAAGGTTAAAGGGTAAAGGAATAATTCTTCCCTTCTGCTTTCGCCATTCCCCTCTGCCTCCAGTGAAGGCTTACCCCTACCCCTGTCAAGGTGTGAGTCTTGGAAATGGATTTTTCTTGGTGTCTTTGTGTCTTGGTGAGGAACGCGGTCTTGGGGAGGCAGTGCGGTCTTGGGGAGGCGCGGGTGCGGAACCTGCGTCCGCACATAGAGCGCCGTGGTTCCCCCCATGAGCACCTGCCGTGGTTTCCCCCATGAGCGACTGGTGAACCCGTAAGGGCTTCTGCCTTTAGGGGGGACTGGCGTAGACGCCCCTTGTGGGCGGCTCAAGGTAGAGTACCCGTAGACGCGCAGCGGTGAACCAGCGCGCTCCAAAGGGGGTTCTCCCCCAATCCCCACTCCCTGTCGGTCGTGAGGGCCCCGAGTCCCCCATGAGCGACTGGTGAACCCGGAGGGCTTCTCGCAGAGTAGGGTGGTGAAAAAAGAATGATCGAAACACTAAGACACAAAGACACAAAGAGGAAAATAGTCTTCTCTACTAAGATAATGGTTCGTTTTTTACCCACCTTGACAGGGCTACCCTTTCTCCCTTACCCCTAATAAAGAATCCCCCCAAACTCTGTAAACCACAGATTTTGGAGGGTTCAAATGTTGCAGCAAAAAGTGAATTAATAATAGGTTAACAGCCAATATGTTAATTTTTGACTAAGCTTTAATTAAATTTACGTAAATCCCTGAAAATAATTGCGTATCTAGCAACTTCAAAAAAGAAAAATATAATACTTAAATCTATGTAAAATCCAGTAAGTTTTTTATCTAAGTCTGATATGGTCAAAATTTATGTTCTTTGTTAAACAATGTATATGAGGGGACAAACCCCTCATGTCATCTCGAATTTTGAATTTTGGGTTGAACAAGCTTTATTTTACCAATATTCACTATTCTTGCAGCCGATCGCATCCCTTATATTTTCCTGGGGAAATGAGGCGGGAAATGCTAATGGCTCGGTGTATTGTTTAAGATTATGACTGTTGCAGCGGAATGGCAACTACAAACTCAGCTCCTTTACCAGGTGCTGAAATACACTGAAGCTTGCCCATGTGTTTTTCAACAATAATCTTGTAGCTAATTGATAAACCCATACCCGTACCTTTACCTACGGGTTTGGTTGTGAAGAAGGGATCAAATAGCTTTTGCCGTACTTCCTCCGTCATACCAGAACCATTGTCGGCAATACGGATAAACACGAAATTGTCTTGAATTTCAGTGCGAATGTGAATCTGTGGGGTGGTCATTTGTCCTACCCTGCGGGAAGCCGAAGAAGGCGCGTCTATGTCATTAGTCATTTGTTGAGAGTCATGTACTAATGACAAATGACGATTGACAAATGACTCTTCTAGAGCATCAATCGCATTTGCCAACAGATTCATAAACACCTGATTGAGCTGTCCGGCGTAGCAATCTACCAATGGCAATTCGCCGTACTCTTTAATGATCTGAATTTCCTGATGTTCTGGCTTCGCTTTGAGGCGATTTTGTAGCAGTAGTAAAGTATTATCAATACCTTCATGGATATCAACCGCTTTCATGTCGGCTTCATCCAAGCGGGAGAAGTTGCGTAAAGACAGAACAATCTGACGAATGCGATCGGTTCCTATCCTCATGGAAGTCAAAAGTTTAGGCAAATCTTGGCAAAGAAACTCCAGATCGATCGCCTCTATTTCTTCTTCAATCTCTGGTACTGGATTGGGATAGTGCTGTTGGTAAAGTTCGACTAGATGCAGCAAGTCTTGGGCATATTCACTAGCGTGAGTGATATTCCCATGAATAAAGTTCACCGGGTTATTAATTTCATGGGCAACACCAGCAACCAACTGCCCCAAGCTTGACATCTTTTCGTTTTGGATCAATTGCGCCTGCGTCGCTTGGAGTTCTTGCAAAGTCTCTTCTAACTGCTGCGCTTTTTCTTGGGCAGTTTGGGCAGCAATACGACTTTGTTTGTAGAGTTCTGCTTGATCAATAGCTATGGCAATTTGATCGGTAACAGCCAGCAGTAATTCTACTTCACTATCTAGCCAATGTCGGGAGCCAGTAAAGTAACTACAGCTTAAAGCACCAATTTCACCAGATTGAGTATGAATTGGCAGTATCAATGTGGCAGTCAAACCCAAACTTACAAAGAAGTGTCGTGAGATGGGATCGGCTACGGCTTCGACATCATCTACTCTGATGATTTCTTTGTTGAAAACTTTTTGTGCGATTAATCCTATCTCTTCACTAGTTGGTCGAAAATCCAGCAAACTGGGTATGGCAATATTTTTAGCCTCCTGAAACACTTCCCAGTGTGGTGGTTGCACATCAGTACGATACCAAGTGAAACTGCACAAATCGATCTGTAATAAATTGCGAATCTCAGTGACAGCAATCTCCATAATAGTACTGATATCTAAAGAAGCTCGAATTTGGCTGGCAAGACGGTTGAGTAGTGCTTCTTTGGAGGCAAGTTCTCGAAATTGTCGCTCTGATTGCCGCAGTGCGTCTTCTGTGCGCTGGCGTTGTAGTTCTGCTGTGGCGCGTGCAGCAAAGATACTCAGAATTGCTTTAGCACGTTCCTCTTCTAGCATCGGTTTTGTATCAAAGACGGCAATATGACCGATCGCCACTCCAAATGAATCGATAAACGACGCTCCCAAGTAACTTTCTGCCTGCATGGCTGCTAAATCCCCATCAAGAGGAAATAGTTGCTGCACTCCAAACAGATAGTAAGCCATTCCCTGTTTAGCGACATTTTCGCAAGGAGTATTAGCCAGATCGTACTCAAAGTTTTCTCTGAGACTATCACCAGCCCAGAATGCTAAAACTTGGGCTTTGGTATATTCTGTACCGACTTTTTCCGCTACCAAGGCATAACGGACTCCCAAGGCGGCTGCTAAATGACGCACGAGTGCAGGGAAAAATTCCTCACCTGTAACCGCAGCTGTTCCAGCTACAAGTGCTTGCAAAGCTTCTTCGGTTTGTTTGCGTTCCGTAATATCACGGACAATTGCCAAAACCTCATCTTCACCGCTAGGTACTACCCGTGCTTCATAATCGCGCAATTCGCCTTTCGTTGGCAGTTGATATTCAAAAATTTGGATGCTGCCTTGATTCAGAGCTTGTTCGGTATAAGAAATTGCCTGTTGTGCTAAGTCGGGTGGCAATAATTCACAGACTGATTTACCAATGATTTCATGTGCAGGTACTGCTAGTTCTGCGTCTTTTGCCGCCATATAGTCTAGATAGACGCCTTCTCTGTTAGAGCGAAACATTAGATCGGGGATGGCATCCAGCATGGCTCGATTTCTAGCCTCACTTTTTTGCAATGCCTCTTCAGCACGTTTGCGATCGCTAATATCTGTCAGCATTCCTAGCGTGCCAAGATACTGCTCAGCATCGTCAAAAATCGGATTGGTGGCAATCATTGCCCACAACTCGGAACCATCTTTGCGGCAGAATTTAAAATCGTGCTGTTCAGCAACGCCTTGACGCCGACGCTCTAAATTTTCGGCTGCGATCGCTTGCCCTTCTGCATCCATAAAGGCAAACAAAGGCATTCCGATCATTTCCTCAACTGTATAGCCAAGCATCTGAGCAATTTTGGGATTGGCAAAGCTCGTCTTGCCTTCTAAATCGAGTATCCAAATTCCCTCTGCTGCTGTCTCGATCAAGCGGCGATACTGGGCTTCATTTTGGCGTAGGGATTGTTCGGCAAGTTTGCGATCGCTAACATCACGAGCTATACCATAAATCAATTGCTGTTCCGGTACTGTTTTTGATGTCCACAACAGCCATTTATAAGAGCCGTCTTTGCAGCGGTAACGGTTTTCAAAGGAGATGACCTCATTACCTGTGGCGAGTTTTTGTGCTGCGGCAATGGTTGCTTCTCGGTCGTCCGGATGTACAAATTCAATAAATGGGAAAGCTTTAAGTTCTTCCTGCGTCCATCCTAAGGCTTCTTCCCAAGCAGGGTTGAGTTGCTTGAAGTAACCATCGAATCCCGTGATACACAGCATTTCCAGTGGGATCTGAAAAAATCGATTTCTTTCTTGTTCTGCTTGCTTGCGAACAGTGATATCCCGCGCTACCCAGATAACGGTGTCTTGTGGCAATGGTGACACACTAGCAGCAAACCAGACTTCCGCGTTGTTAATACTCAAGCAGTATTCAAAATTGATAGTTTCCTGGTTGGTAATTGCACGCTGAATTTTGTCTAGAAAGAAATCAGCTTGCGATCGCCCAAATACATCATGCAGTGTCTTACCAATCAAATCCTCTGGCGGTTTGTACAATGAGATGGGATTAGTCGGTGCAATTTTGAGATAGTATCCTTGTGCATCTAAAACAAGGATGACATCGCTCATCGCAGCGAACAAAGCTCGCAGTTCTGCTTCTGCTTGTTGGCGTTGGGTAATTTCTGTTTGCAGCTGGACGTTGACATCACTCAAGCTAGCGATCGCACTTTTTAGTTCTGTTGTCCGTTCTTCAACACGATTTTCTAGCTGTTGTTTGGTTTCTTCCAAAGCTAATTCTGCTAGTTTGCGTTCGGTGATGTCTATGAGTGTACCCATCATCCGTACTGCTTGCCCGTTGCGATCGCGTAAAACATCTCCCTTGCCTCTCACCCAGCGAACAGTACTATCCTGCAAGACAATGCGAAAATCAGCATCATAGTTAGTTCGTTCCTCTAAAGTATTCCGAATCGCCCCAGTCACAATCGAGCGATCGCTACGGTGAATGCACTTGAGAAAAGCTTTGTAGTTCGTAGGTAAGGAATTTGATCTCCAGCCAAAAAGATGCTCTACCTGTTCAGAGCAACTGATTTTACCTGTTCTGAAATTCCAATCCCAAACTCCCATTTCTGCTGCATCTAACGCTAGCCGCAGCCTGGATTCACTCTCGATGAATGAGATTTTTTTTACTTTTACTTCAGTAATATCTACAACATAGCCAATATAGCCAGCAAAGCCGCCATCTGCTGCAAATCGTGGTGCAGCTGTATCTAAAATCCATCGATATTCGCCATCAGCACGACGTAGCCGATATTGTCTGTGAAACTGCTGTCGTGTCTCAAAGCTTGTTAAGTATATATCCTGACACTGCTGTCGATCTTCTGGATGTACTCCTTCCATCCAACCATTGCCTACCTCTTGCAGGTGCGATCGCCCCGTAAATTGCAGCCAAGCAGAATTAAAGTAGTTATAAAGTGTGTCGCATCCAGCCATCCAGATCATCACAGGAGCAGTATCTGCCAGCATACTCAGTGATTCTTCGCCCTGTTGGATTGCTGTCACCAATACAGTATCTTCCACGTGCCTGCTATTATCAATGTCATCTTGCAGCTTTTCAGGAAACACTTAAGACCTGCCTGTTCTAATCAAATTTACTGAGTCAATAGTCTTAAAATCAACAAATAAAATATAAGTAAGAAATCTCTTTACCATTTCACAAAATTCTTGATACAAATCCTTCCCCTTATCTTCCTTGTCTCCCTAGTCGCCAAATGTGTCAGACTTATAGTGAAACGGTATTATTCCACTTCCAGCCAGCCCTCTCTGGAAAATTTGTAATTTATTTGACTGTGGAATTGCCAGAGTGTAATCACGGTAATTGTGGCGTACTCCCAGCATTACTCCCTGGCGATCGGTTAAATAGCAAGCTTGTCCACCTTCTCAGGTTTAGCCACGTTCGGGTGGAAAAAAGAGTACGGGATACCAGCTATGACGCAATAATTCCGCCGCAAAACTAGAAACCAACCATTCTTGGGGTTTACCTATCGTTTCAGAAGACACGGCGATCGCACTAATATCAGCCATTGCAGCCGTCTCTAAAATCTGGCTGACAGGATAGCCTTCCCGAACTTCTGTCTCCACTTGTAAATTTACCCCTTCCAAATCAGCTTTAATCTGAGATAGGGTTTGCTGAGCCTGCTGTGGTAGGATTTTCCTTGGTATTTCTCGACGACCAATATTTTCTAAAACCCAGCAAAGCCTACACTGTTGGAGAAGTCTACCAGACTGTTGTTGAGCTAGGTGCTTGATCTGTTGCACCAAATAATTTGCTGCTTTACTATCGTTGTAGGGAAGTAGCAAACAGCGCAAAAGGTGCTGACAACGGAGTGTTAATTCCTCACAAGTATAAGCAGAGATTAATTGAGGACGCAGTACCAGTAGAGGAATCGTTGTTCGGCGAGATAAGTCAGCCATCGTACTACCCACTAGTTTTTCCGTGAGTAAGCTGCGACTTTGAGAACCCAGTACAATCAATTGGGACTCATAGGTTTGGGCAACCTTAAGTATTGTCTCAACAGGCTTTCCTGATTGAACTTCTATTTTAACTTCTACATCGGTAGGACTTTCGCCAACAGCTGCTATCAATCTGGTTTGAGCTTGTTCTATTTTCTCACTATCGACTTGTGGAATAATGCCTTTTTCCCACAAGGGAACAACGTGCAGAAAAACAATTTGCTTTATTCCTGCAAGTGCAAAACTGGAAACAAAATTGGCTAGACGATGTAAGCTGTCAGAAAAATCTGTGCAAATTAAAATTCGTTCAAACATATATAACTAGTAAAAGAGAGTTAATAAAAATATTCTACTTTAACTGCAAAAGCTATCATTAGCATAAAGCTAAATTTATTCACTCACATTCCTAATTAATTGCTTTGAGAATAATTGAATTAGAATGATTAAGCAGAGATTAATCATCATTAAAAGACCTAAAATTTTGCAAAATTAACCTCATATAAACCTAAATCCAAAATGGTATGAATTACCCAACTCAAGTTTTGCAGATTTGTTGCCAAAACCGTGACCTTGGTATTTACCGTAGCACAGAGCAAAGCACCAACAGACTCTGATTAGTAGATAATGCTTGGATTTTTTTGAGCGATCGCCTCAAACTGTTCCATACTGTCTTGATTGAGATCTAGCACCAGCTTTGCAGTCCGCCAAGAAATAAATTTCTTGGCTAGCCCTTTCAAGGTGTAATGTATTTTTCTTGGTGTCTTAGTGTCTTTGTGGTGAAAAAATTGACTTTTGAACCACCAAGGCACTAAGACACAAAGGTGAAAAGCCCAAAATTCGGGAAATTTTTTGAGGATTTTTACCCACCGTGAAAGGGCTAATTTCTTGGCTTAAAGCTAAGCGATTGCTTATTAATGCTAATGTGTGCTGGGATTGGTAGTCCTGGAACTCTGAAGGAAGCTTTTCGAGGTTATGAAGGTGATAAGAAAGATCCTCAGTTAATTGCTGATGAGGAAGTTGTGAGGGATACACCTTTACCACCAATAAAAGGTTCGTTTTTCAAAGCTGCTGGAGGAAAAGGCTTTCAGCGCCATGCGTGAACTAGCAACGGGTGTGCCTACGAAACATGACCGAAGTTTTGAGCAAATGGAATATTTATGTACCAGATTCATCTTATTTGACACAACGGGGAGGAACTTTTCTATTTGATTCTCAAGGTAAATTAATTTACGAACATCGCGATCGTGGTATTCTTGGTTTTGCCGAAAATATGAGCAATCCCTTATCTTTTTTGGATAAGTAATTCATTGTCATCGACAAAACGAGCAGGGACTGCAACGAACTGAATATTAAGGGCAGTAGCGATGGGGTTATCCTATCACTTACCTGCTCTACCTCTTGCTGTTTTTTAGTTCCGTCGAACTCACGTTTACTTAATAATGTTTGCTAAATTAACTGAATATAAAAAATAAAATGAAGAATAAGCGGATTTTACTTTGTTTAGGAACAGCTATTTTTGCTTTTTTCCCAATAATTTCAGCCCAAGCAGCCCAGGTAGAATTAGGCGTTTTCAAATCTGTAGATGCACCCGAAGCAAACTGTCCTCAAAAAGTTATGGTGACAGAACAGCACGCGCCTTACTATGAAGGGGGATACACGCTGAATGGTCAAGCAAAATTAAGCTCTTTTGCAGGGCCGTTTGCGATCGCCACCTCAGATTTGTTTAGCGTCACCTGGGTAGCAAACCTCAAACCAGCCTACCGTAAATGTGTGGCAGCTGGTGGAATTGTCAAATATGGTAACGAAACTTATGATTCCCATTCTTACTTGCGGATCAGATTCAATGGCGGTAAGGTATTTTTGATTTTGGATATGACAGGTAAACGAGATGTAAACGGCTTCACTCCTGCTATTACCAAAAAAAGTGTTAACAAGGGAAACCCAACTTGGAGTTGGTCTGGCACGGATTGAAAGTGGGAGATGGGGAGAGTGGGAGATGGGGAGATGGGGAGATGGGGAGATGGGGAGATGGGGAGACAACCAACAACTAACCACTAACCACTAACCACTAACAAAAAATTAGCAAATATTTTTAGTCACAAACTCAATCACATCTGTCAGACCTGCTTTTGTTTTTAAATTGGTAAAAATAAAGGGTTTATCGCCGCGCATTTTTTTGGCATCTTGTTCCATTACACTTAAATCTGCACCCACATACGGAGCTAAATCAATTTTATTAATCACCAATAAATCAGATTTAGTAATGCCGGGGCCACCTTTGCGAGGAATTTTATCACCAGCGGCAACATCGATAACATAAATTGTTAAATCTACCAATTCGGGGCTAAAAGTAGCAGCTAAATTATCGCCGCCACTTTCTAAAAAGACTAAATCTAAATCAGGAAAACGCGCCTCTAGTTGTTCAACTGCGGCTAAATTCATGGAAGCATCTTCTCGAATAGCAGTGTGAGGACAACCACCAGTCTCTACACCTAAAATGCGATCGCTAGTTAACGCTTGAGAACGCACCAAAAACTGTGCGTCTTCCTGGGTATAAATATCATTCGTCACCACTGCAATATGATAGCGATCGCGCATTGCTTTACATAAAGCATCCACCAAAGCAGTTTTTCCCGATCCCACAGGCCCAGCGACTCCGACTCGAAAAGCACTCATAATTTTGTTGGTTGTTGGTTGTTGGTTGTTAATAGTTAGTAGTTAGTGGTTGGTGGTTAGTGGTTAGTGGTTAGTAGTTAGTGGTTAGTGGTTAGTGGTTGTTGGTTGTTGACTGTTGACCATTGACTATGGACTAATGACTAATGACCAATGACCAATGACTAATGACTAATGACTAATCTACAAATTTTTCTAGATATTGCCACAGAAGCGGCGCTAGCTGCTGGTGGAGTTTTGCAAGCTTACTTAGGCAAGGTAGAAGACGCAATTACTGAAAAAGGACGTCCTGGCGATCTAGTCACTGTTGCTGATAAAGCTTCCGAAGAAGTAGTGTTGCAAATTTTGGAACGTCACTTTCCCGATCACGCCATTCTCGCAGAAGAATCTGGGAAACTGGGAAATCAAGAAAATGAATTCCTCTGGGCAATCGACCCTTTAGATGGTACAACCAACTTCGCCCATCAATACCCATTTTTTGCTGTTTCCATCGGGTTGCTTATTAACGGTGTTCCGCAAGTAGGTGTTATTTATGACCCTTTTCACGATGAGCTATTCCGTGCAGCCCAAGACCTAGGTGCAACACGTAACCGTCGCCCTATGCAAGTTTCAGAAACTTCAGAACTAAGTAAGAGTCTGCTGGTAACGGGATTTGCCTATGACCGTCGTGAAACTTCTGACAACAACTACGCAGAATTTTGTCATCTCACTCACCTGACCCAAGGAGTACGACGCAGCGGTGCAGCATCTGTTGATTTAGCTCACGTTGCCTGTGGGCGTCTCGATGGCTACTGGGAACGAGGCCTTTCTCCTTGGGATATTGCCGCAGGCATTATTATATTACGTGAAGCCGGAGGTAAAGTGACTGCATACGATGGCACTCCTATAAACCTGGAGTCAGGCAGGATTCTGGCAACAAATGGTTATATTCACGACAGTCTAAGTTGTGAACTGCAACAAGTTCCACCCTTGTCTGCTTGGAAGTAGGAAATGGGGAGATAAAGAGTCTGATAGGTAGGATGGAAGGAAAAATTAAGCATGAGGTGACTTTCTTTGGCATTTGTCGACGTTAAAAAACGACTAATTGAAACAATTGCCGCGGATCATGAAAATTTACCACGCTCTCATAGCAATATCAGTTGGCGTATCGATTGTACTGATTCAGCCACAGTTGGCGATCGCACACAACTCAAATCAGGTAACTGGGATTGCTCTAAAAGTTGCAGCGCCAAGCAGCAGTCAATATCTCGATCCTGAATTGATTATTGAGCAAGAAGGCAAGACTTATCCTATACTCACTACTGTTTATCGAGTAGAAGCACCAGGCAAACCATATAAAGAAAATTCCATAGCCACAGTCACTAAAGCTGAGGACTTCTTTACTCTGGGTGACGAGAAGTTTAAGCAAGGAGACTATAAAGGTGCGACCGCTGCCTATACTGAAGCCATTCGCCTCAATCCCAACAATGGTTATGCCTACACTCAACGGGGAATTGCTCGTGCCAGCTTGAAAGACTATCAAGGGGCAATAGAGGATTATACCCAAGCCTTGCGAATAGCTCCCAACCATTCAATCGCCTATGGCGGGCGGGGGGATGCCCGTACTAGCTTGGGAGATCAAAAAGGGGCAATTGAAGACTATACTAAAGCTCTACAGATTAATCCCAACAGTGAAATCGACTATCGTGGACGCGGAAATGCTCGCTATCTTTTGAAAGACTATCAAGGAGCGATTGAGGATTATACCCAAGCTCTGCGAATCAATCCCAGCGATGCAATCTCTTATAGTGGGCGGGGGGATGCCCGTGCCAGCTTGGGAGACTATCAAGGAGCGATTGAAGATTACACCCAAGCTTTGCGAATCGATCCCAACTATGCCAACACCTACTTCAATCGGGGAAATGCTCGCTATCTTTTGAAAGACTATCAAGGAGCGATTGAGGATTACACCCAAGCCTTGCGAATCGATCCCAACGATGCAGAAGCTAAAAAAAATCGGGATCGTCTCAAGGCTAAGAATGTACTCAATATGTACAGTGCAGAACAAAGATTCCAAATTACTCTGTTTGTTTCCGTTCTTTTATGTTTAGTTTGGATAATCTCAATTAGTTTGCACGAATTTGGGCACGCGATTGTTGCTTATTGGGGTGGGGATAAGTCAGTCAAGCAAAAAGGATATTTAAGCCTCAATCCCCTCAAGTACATTAACCCGTTTGTGAGTATCATTTTGCCTGGTTTGTTCTTCCTTATGGGTGGTTTTCCCTTACCAGGAGCAGCGGTTTATATTGAACGCCAGCACTTACGCAATCGCTGGTGGCAAAGTGCAGTCTCAGCCGCAGGACCATTGGCTAGTTTTCTCGTTACCCTATTACTAATTGTTTTTTTCCAGGTTAGTTTGTCTTGGAATTTTCCATACTGGCTATCAGCTGCCTTGGCTTTTTTCATTAGCCTGCACTTTTTCTTCGTTCTATTCAACTTAATGCCCTTTCCTCCACTAGACGGTTACGGCATTATCGAAGCTTGGATTCCCAGTCAGAATATCCAAGCCCAGCTCAGAAATTTTGCCCTCGTGGGACTCATCGCCATTTACATATTGCCCTGGCTTATTCCGCCATTTGGTCTATTCATAGCTAAACCAGCCTTTGCGCTGACTCAAATGTTTGGCGTTCCAGAGACATTGTTCTTGGCTGGATTCGAGCTTTTCAACCGATGGTATTGTGCTTTGCTACTAGGTGCTGTAGGCGTTTTTGCCTTGATTCGTCAGCCACAGAGTGTATGGCATTTTCTCGGTGATGTGTTATTCAGCCTCAAAATGTATAAGATGGCACTCTTTGCTTACAACAAGGCAATTGACTGGGCAGCTAATGCCCGATCTTGGACTCATAACCAGGTTTGGGTTAAGCGAGATATTGTGCTGGAGCAACTGGGACGGTGGGAAGAAGCGCTCATCAATTACAACAAGGCAATTGAATTAAAACCTGATGATGCTTGGTTTTGGAATCAACGCGGTTGGCTGCTAGAGAAATTAGAACGCGATGAAGAAGCACTCATCAACTACAACAAGCTAATTGAATTAAAACCTGATGATGTCTGGTATTGGAAAAAATGCGGTCAGCTACTAGAGAAATTAGAACGTGATGAAGAAGCACTCATCAATTACAACAAAGCAATTGAATTAATGCCAGATAATGCCTGGGTTTGGAACCAACGCGGTTGGCTGCTAGAGAAATTAAAACGTGATGAAGAAGCACTCATCAATTACAACAAAGCAATTGAATTAAAACCTGATGATGCCTGGTTTTGGAGTCAACGTGGTTTGCTACTAAAGAAATTAAAACGCGATGAAGAAGCGCTCATCAATTACAACAAAGCAATTGAATTAAAACCTGATGATGCCTGGTTTTGGAGTCAACGTGGTTTGCTACTAAAGAAATTAAAACGCGATGAAGAAGCGCTCATCAATTACAACAAAGCAATTGAATTAAAACCTGATGATGCCTGTTTTTTGGTTATTCGAGGTATTGTGCTGGAGCAACTGGAACGGTGCGATGATGCTCTTGCTTCCTACAATAAGGCTATTCAATTACAGCAAAATTATGATTTTGCCTGGTATCACAGATCTCGCATGTATGCATTGCAAGGTAAGGTTGAACTGGCAATTGAGAACTTGCAATGCGCAATAGAATTGAAACCTTATCAATGGCGAGAATCAGCAAAAACTGACTCAAACTTTGACAAGATTCGTCAGCATGAACGTTTTCAACAACTAATTGGTAACTCTGATTTAGTCTAGGGCTTGTTAGCAAACTTATTAAGCTGGTTGAATGAGCAACAGTGCTTTATGTCTCAATACAATTCAGTTAAGAATTTTTGTGAGACAGACCTGTGGAGGCGCGAAATTTCGCGTCTCTATACTACCTTCTAAATAAGGGTTTTAGTCTGATCTGAACTGTATTGCTTTATGTCCACCCCAGGGATGTATAAGAAGGTAGAGAAATGGGGAACAATCACTAACTACTGACCGTAATTCCTCCATATTACAAGCCCCACAGCTTTATCTGTCAAACTAATCTAAAATCCAAAATCCAAAATCGGATAACTACTGACAGATCCCCAATAGAGCGAAGTAAACTAGTAGGAATCACTTAATGTTTAGTATAAAACGGCTCTATGTCTTTCAAAATAGAACGTGGACTTTTTAAATATGATTTCATAGACCATCACGCAATTTTATGTGTTCCAGTTGATGCAGATGTGAAGGAAATCCGCAAACGCTATCTGAAAATCGCCCGTCATCTACACCCTGATAGCTGTGCTGCGGCTAGTAATGCTGAAAAACAGCTAGCTAGCGATTTATTGTCAAAGTTGGTGAACCCAGCCTATGAAAAACTTTCCCAAGAAAAAAATCGCGCCGAATACATGATAGTTCTGTCGCAAATGGGCAAGCGCTTAGTACAAGAATCTGCTTCGCTGGAACTAAACACCGATGTAGCAAAACAGCTAACGGCTACGCCTAATGTGGAAAACGCCTATAAAATTGCGATCGCTAAAATAGCAGAAACTCAATACAATTCTTTACAGCAAGCGGTGCAAATCATCGGTTTAATCAGCGAGTTGAATTTAGTGTACTTAATGCGGAGTGCGGGTAAATCAATCGCTGCACCGCCACCAGCAGCACAGGCCAAACCTAACACAGGTACACCACAGGTGGCTAATAAAGCTGCTGCTGCACCCTCTCCTCCTCCAGCGATACCGAAGGAAGACTCAGCTGTAGTTCTTCAATATATCCGCCGTTCCCAAGAGTTGATTGCCAAAAATCAACTCGCATCAGCGGAGGTAGAATTACGAGATGCTCTGAAACTACAGCCAAATAATAGTCATTGCCATAGCTTGATCGGAATGGTCTATTTGAGGCAAAATCGAACCACGATGGCAAAAGTTCATTTTGACCGCGCCCTGCAATTAGACCCCAATGACGAAACAGCGTTAGCGGGGAAACGCAAAATTGAACAGATTTCGGGGCAAAAACCCGGTAGTGCGAAGTCTACGACGACGTCAACTACTACGGCTAAGCAACCAGATAAATCTGAGGGTGGCGGTTTGTTTGGTGGTTTGTTTGGTGGAAAGAAAAAGTAATGGTTTATCAACCACCAGCGGGAGCCAGGGATTTATTACCCTTAGATGTAGCTCAAAAACGCTGGATAGAAGAAAGGTTACAGCAGGTATTTCACCGTTGGGGATACCACAGAATTATCACCTCAACGCTAGAGCGGATGGATACGCTGATGGCGGGGGGTGCAATTCCGCGCTCAGCAGTGCTTCAATTGCAAAATGCTGAAGATGAAGAATTAGGTCTGCGTCCGGAACTAACGGCGTCTATTGCACGTACGGCTGTAACTCGCATGGCAGGGGTTACTTATCCGCAACGCCTGTATTACAATACTAATGTTTTCCAGCGCATGCCCGATTATCGGCGTAATCAACCGCAGGAATTCTATCAAGCTGGGGTAGAATTATTAGGCGGTGGTGGCTTAGCTGCTGATGCAGAAGTGCTGCTTCTAGTTGCAGACTGTTTGCAAGCACTCTCGCTCGATCGCTGGCATTTAATTTTGGGCGAGGCGGGAATTACCCGATCGCTGTTAGAAGCGTTTCCTGCTAACATCCGCAATCAAGTCCGGAATGCGATCGCCCATCTCGACCGAATTACCATAGATAATTTACCCCTAACTGAAGAATTGCGCTCCCGCGCTATAACCATTCTAGATTTGCGTGGCAACAGCGCTGATGTGTTGGAAAAAGTCAGCAGCCTGGGTTTAGATACCCCCCAGCAAGAAGCGGTAAATAACCTCAAATCTTTAATAGAATTACTGGAAAATCAGGAAAATTTCCCACTCATCCTTGACCTCAGCTTGATCCAAACCTTTGACTACTACACTGGAATCTCTTTTGAAGTAGTCAGTGATACTGAAGCCGGAGCGCGAGTATTAGGGCGGGGTGGTCGTTATGACCAACTTTTAGGGCTGTATCATCCCCAAGGTGAGAATATACCTGGAATCGGGTTTACTTTTTTTATTGAAGATTTATACCAATCTATCTCGTCTTCTCAGCAATTACCGCAAAATACACCAGCTAGTAACTGGTTGGTTGTCGCAGAAAGCAATAGTGCATACACTGCTGCTTTTGCCTACGCTCAAAAACTCCGCAACTCTACCCAGCTGGTGCGGGTAGAAATGGATTTGGGAAGACGGGACGCTGAAGCAATCCGGCAATATGCACGCGATCGCCACATCGCCCAAATTGCTTGGGTTAAAGCTGATGGCTCCACAAACATTGAGTCAGTAACATAGTAAAATCCCCACTGTGGCAGTTATCAAAATAACTGCCATATCCGCCTGAAGAAGTGACAAAGAGGACATGGGAGACAAGGAAGGTGGGGAAACATCACCCCATCTCCCTTGTCTCACTCATAAAGATAGTTCTAGGATTGGGATTTCTTTTGAGCATGGATGATGAGAAACCAAGGTTTTGTGGATAGCTTTTCATAATCTTGAGGATAGAGTTGTTTGCACTCCTCTGTTGGGCGTGGTTCGAGAATCTGTTCTATTGCAAACCCTGCATTGGTGAGTGCAGAAGTCATGGCGCTTAACGGACGACGATAGAAGCGCACGCGGACGGGTGTGTCACCATAGCCCTCCCAAGAATCGTCTAGTAACTCCGTAGCAAAGTAATCATCCTTTTCAAAAAACAAGAAGTCCATAAAGGGATGATGTGTAGAAAATAGCAATAGTCCACCGGGTAAGAGGATGCGGTGAAACTCCTTTAAAACACCCTCCCAATCTTTTAAATAATGTAGAGTTAAGGAACTCAGAACTATATCAAACGAATTATCCTTTAAAAAGGTAAGGGGTTTACTCAGGTCAGCTTGGTAAACTTGACCTCGGTTTTTCAATCTTTGCTTCGTCAACTGCACCATCTGATTGCTGATATCAATAGCTACAACATCAGCACTATGATTCACTAACCATTCAGAATACACCCCGCCTGCACAACCAGCATCCAATACCCGTTTAAATTTCACATCGGGTAAAACAGAGAACATAGCTGGTCTTTCGTAGTAAGCATTGTAAGAATTGGACTCTGTGCGCTTTGCATAAGCTTGTGCAAATGCTTCGTAATCGTTAAAAGGTATGTATTCTTGTTTATGATCTAGACTCATAGCTACACTTAATCCTCTATGGATAAGGTCAACTACAAATAATCGTAGGGTGTGTTAGCGCCAGCTAACGCACCCTACAAGTTTTCGGTAAACATATGGCAAGAAAGGAGTAGTTGTTATTCGCTTGGGATTTTGGGAACATCGGTATTCGTAGCCTGGAAGAAGGGTTTCTTCTCAAACCCAAAAGGCCCGGCTACAAGCAAGTTGGGAAAACTCTGAATTTTCTGGTTATAGGCTTGCACTGCCTGGTTGTAGCGCATCCGTTCTACGGCTAGGCGGTTTTCTGTGCCAGCTAGCTCATATTGGAGATTGGTAAACAGTTGGCTAGAACGCAACTGGGGATTGGCAGCAGCATAATCTTGGAAGCGATCGATCGCTTGATTTATTTGTACTGTCGCGGCAGCTTTTTCATTGGGAGTCGCTGCCTGCAAATAAGCCTGCCGGGATTGCACCAGTAAAGAAACTAACTCTTTTTCTTGTTTGGCATAAGCTTGCGTAACGCTGACAAGGTTGGGAATGAGATCGGCACGGCGCTGGAGTTGATTTTCTACTTGCGCCCATGCTGCCTCAACTCTGGCGTTACTACTTTGTAGAGAGTTGTAAGTCCAAGCACTCCAGACAGTCAACGCTGCAATAATGCCTGCACCAATTAGCAACAGTTGTTGCCGCAGATGCGCTAGTCGCTTTTGTTGCTGTTGCTTTTGCTCGCGTTTTGCCTGCACCTCTCGAATTGCCTTTTGAATAAACTCGGCGGGAATATCGACTTCTTTACCTGCTGCCACTAGTTCCGAAGCCGAGTAGCTTTGGGTGTAATCGGCATAGTACCGCGAGGCTAGTTCTAATACTTCTGGGGCAATCTCTTCAGGAATTCTATTATCTGCATTTTTCATAGCATTCATCCAACAACTTCCAGGCAATTACCAGCTACCACCAGCACCACCACCGCCGCTACTGCCACCCCCAAAACTACCACCACCGCCACTAAAGCCACCCCATGAACTGCTACTGGGAGGAGGAGGCGGAGGAGGCGGAGGTAAGCGAGGAATTATTTCCTCATGTTGGTAGTGATAAGAACAACTGTGGCAATCATCAACGATTAGGCGTCTTCCAGAACTAAATTGCGTAGGTGATTTGACAGTTCTTTCGCTGTGGGTGACAGTTAATTCTTGACAGTGAGGGCATTTCCTAAATCGAGATGAATGGGACTCATGGGCGACAATGTGGAATCCTGTACCAGTTAGCTTTTGACTGCAATTGGGACATCTCCAACCCTCAAATCTGACACTTCCTAGTTTTTGCGCTACTTTCTCTGGTTTGCTCAGATATGATTCAACTGTAGTTGCATCTACTTTTTCCATCGGCTGTTGGCAATCAGCACACAAAAAAATGCGATCGCCACCACTGATGCGCGTACGTCCTTCCGGTGCAATGAAAATTTTACCAGGACGTATCAGGTAAACAGCACCGCCTACCACTAGTACCAATATTCCCCCTCCGGCTGCTAGCAATCCCCAAGGGACAGTACCATCTTGAGATGTTTCTACGTTCGGAGTTGCTACTTGATTTGGAGTTTTTACCCTGTTTGCAGAAACTGCCCGATCGGACTCTAGAATAACTACCAGCGCTCTCGTTCCCGCTAGCGTGCCACCTTCAAAATCTCCTTTTTTAAATCGCGGGATAATTTGGGTATCAATAATGTTGCCTACCTTGGCATCGGGCAAAATCGCTTCCACGCCGTAACCCGTCTCAATTTCCACTCGGCGATCGCCTACTGAAATCAAAAACAGTACACCATTCTCTTGTCCTTTCTTGCCAATCCCCCAGTAATTAAAAAGTTCCGTTGCGAATTGTTTCGGAGAGTCAGCAGGGGCTGTTTTTGGCACAGTTACCACCGCCATTTCTGTACCATATTTAGCCTCTAACTGCGAAATCATCTGATTTATTTGGGTTTCTGTCTTATCTGTAAGAATTCCTGCCATATCAGTTACCCAACCGCCATTATTTTGCCGGGGATTGGGAACTTCTTGGACAGTCAAGGCTAAACTGGGAAAAGGAAACAGAAAAACGACAGAACCTAATAAACTAACCCAAAAAGTAGGTTTTGGTTTTAGTAAATTCAACTTCATTATTTCAGCCTCTAGCAGACAAATGTCTGGAGCATGTGAAAGTAAAAATTTGCTTCTGTTCTAGGCTTGTTCTTTGGGAGCCGATCTTACTGACTGAACCAATCATTTATCTCTTACCAAGCACTCTCAGAGGTTTTTGAAATACCCTTCTATTTCTATTGTGCTTAAAAAATCTAGAAGCGGTTATCAAGCATACATACAGATATATTGGTGATTGGTAATTGGTAGTTTTATTTCCCATTACCCATTACCCATTCCATCTGTGTTTATCTTCTGCAAAAAAACAACACCCAAGCTTTGAGGGGAAATGTCTGCTTCTACTTGGGTGTTACTGATGGGGATACAGATGGCGATCGCATTACTATCGCATTACTAAAGAAGAGCTATGCTTCTATCTTGAAAATAGGGATTGGGGATTGGGGAAGAGATTTTCATCTCCTCGTTGTGGGCGAAAAGTCCGTGGGGGTCTAGTTTGAATTAAACCTAGCTCTTATTCAGGTCTTGAGCCATTTTGCGAAAGTAGTCCATCTTCGGATCGGGACGACGACGAATAGTGGTAGGGGCTTGTGGAGTAGTCTTTGGCTCTATTTTCGTTGATTGCTGTATATTAGATGGCTTTGTGCTTGTTGCTTCATTGTTTTCTAAAAAATATCCAGACTTGGAGAACCCGAATATCTTAGCCAAAAAACCAAATATCTGAGAAAACAGGTTTTTGATAAAACCAAATAGCTGATATAAAAAACCTTCAAGGCGAATAAACGAATTCCGAATAATTTGAATTACACCAGACATGGCAGTGCCTCCTGATCGCGGCTGATTATTATTTTGACTTACAGCCTTGACGATGTGTAATATCTCTTAAATAAGTTTAAAAAACTGACATCTCTACGCCGCTCATACCAAAAATATATGAATTATCTATATATTTTTTAAAAATTCTAAACATAATTTAGTATAAACAATCATTAACAGAGGGACGCAAATATTGCGTCCCTCTGTTGCGATCACACTTATTCAACCTCGATCCTCGTTACCAGGTTCAACCTGGTAACGAGAATTAGAGCCTCTGGCTCTGATTGAGAGTAAATTAGCAGTCTACTAATTCGGGTGTTTGGTTGAGAATTTGGCTTTCAATTGAAATGAAATTTAGGTAGGCAGAAGAGTCTAGATTTTCTGGGCGAAAAGCAGCAACGTTATGGCAATTTTGAAATGCCAATTTTATTCCAAAATAACGTTCAACTGCTCCACGAATTGCATCTCCACCCATCATACGTAATAGTTGCGCTCTGTGTTTTTCTGTTGGCGGTGCAACGCAATGATTAGCCCATTCTTCTCCTCTTGCTAGACGCTCTGCAAGGCTTTCTACAATTCCCCAGGCATAAGGTAATGATTCTCTAATTGTGTCAACAAACTCTGCTTCGTTAACTTTACCTGCTTTCGCTTGGTCAATGAGATGCACGTTAACATTCAGTGACATATTACTTTCCTTACTTATGTTTTGGGTCGAAAGTAACCGAATTTCTCCGTATAATCATAATCATTTTCATTCAATGTTTTTACTCGATTGCAAGAAAAAGTAATATTTAACATTTTCTCAATCTTTCTTTAAGTAACATATGTATATTTTTTGTTTCATCAATGAGTCATGCGGTTACACTTGCTTATTTGCGATTTAATTACTAAGTACAGCTTTGCATAAAATCGTAGCTTTTTTAAACGCACGCCTGTAGCGGAGTAATACTAAGTTGCAGTCAAAGATAGTACTTCCCTCACCCCCAGCCCCTCTCCCAATTTGGGAGAGGGGAAGGGGAGAGGGCACGAATTACTATTGCTATATCTGAACGCAACTTGGTATAAGCGCAGAGGGGCGCAGAGTCTTTCTATATTTCATTCGTGACGAATTTGTGCAACATTATACTAAGTTATGACCTACTCAAGCGTGATTGGTACATTAGAACTATCTATTTTCACCCAGTGCTTGGTACAACACCTCACGATGGATCAACGCCCGATCCACGAAAAACTGAATTTTTTCTGATGAAAGCGGATCGCCATTAGCATAATGCTCAATCCAAGCTTTACTAATAACATTGGCATCATCTGGTAAATTCGCCAAATCCCATCCTGGCATATCCAAATCTTCCATCAACCTATTCACCTTGGGATCGTAACTGAGGGCAAAACAGCGACACCCTTCACTTGCTGCCATAATCAAACTGTGCAGGCGCATGCCAATGGTCATTTCAATACCGCGAAATACACCTTTTAAAAGTTGCGGTTCTTCTAGAGATAGAATTTTGCTAACATCTTTAAGGGCTGGTTGAATTGCTTGGGCTATACTCAAATCTTGGCGTTGCTGGAATGGCAGCAAGATAATAAAAGTTTGCGTAGCTTTTTGAAAATCTACTAATGCGCGAGTTAGGTTACTAAGGCGAGTCGGTGTCAATTGGGGATGCGATCGCAATGTTAGCGCTACCCTCGGCGCAGGTAAATCCCAAAGTCCGGGTACTGGTTTAGACTCTAACGCCCAAACCGGATCGGGTGCTAGGAGATGGGGAATTTGCCAATCTGAAAGTAAACTTGCAGAAGCGCGATCGCGTACACTGACTTTTGTGCAACCTGCAAAAGTTTGCCGTGCTAACCAACGAGTCGCTGAACGTCGCAAAGGGCCAATTCCCTGCGCCCAAGCAACAGTTTTCAATCCCATTTTTTGGGCTAATGTCATCATGCCCCCATAATAAAATGGGCTGATGGCACTGGTAGCATCTTGGATTAAACTACCACCACCCCAGATTAAAGCATCACAAGAACGCAAAGCTTGTATGAGGGGTAAAAAAGCCATGCGTTCGTAGGTTTCCACATCATAACGTCTCTGGGTTTCTTCGAGATTGCCAGAAAGAACCACAGGCGTAACATCAGGTGGCAACATTTGCAGTAGCGTTGCCAACAAAGCTTCATCGCCACCATTTCCTTGACCGTAATACCCAGATAATAGCGCCCGCATCTTAGCCATTTGAGATTTTGGATTTGTGATTGTTTAACTGAATATTTTGCCGTGGAATAGCCTTAGACAGGAATTGATGAATTAAGAGATATTAACAATTCTCATAAGTAAAAATGGCATAAATTGGTGTATAATAACAAAAGTGGCAACTTCAGATAAATCATCTGAAAGCATCACAAAAGAAGTAAAGTATGGGGTTATAGCTCAGTTGGTAGAGCACCTCAATGGCATTGAGGGGGTCAGCGGTTCGAATCCGCTTAGCTCCATTATGTTAGGCGGAGATTGTCAAAGAGGCGCAACTTGATTCAAATATTAATGTTCAGCGCATCTGGTATCCATTTGAGTTGAATCCCGAGATGCCTGTTGCAGGTATGGATCGTAAAACCTACCGCACCAACAAATTTGGCAGTTGGGAATACTCGCAAATGTTGGATGCAGAAACGGTGCAGGCTACTGTTGCAGATGGCATTCAGTTTCGCTATGACCTGATACAGGTTACACCCAACACGTTGAACGCCGATCGCTTCGAGTACAGCGCGGGGCTTATAGCTCTCCAAACCCCCTCATAAGCTAAATGCGATCGCTACCCTGAATTTTGACCCTGTTTCTATGTCCTTTGAGGTGCAGAGCTAAAAAAGATTATTGGCATTTGAAACCGGGATTGACCGGATTTCAAATGCCGTACTTATCCTTTGCGTCGCAGGGGATGCGGTTTCTCAGTGAATCTTATGAAACAGCCCTGCTTTAATTAAGGGGGGTAGAGTAGATATAACAAGATAATTTATACTTCAAAAGACTTTCTTTTACGGAGTAGGTGCTCCCATTTCCCTAATTTCTGTAAGATTGCTATCTGCTTGTTTGCTGCGATCATCACCTTCTTTTTGAATCCATAAAAATAATATGGCAAACACAGGAAAAGGCAAAATATAGAAAACTAGGGGAATCATGATCCAGGGCAACCATGAAGCAGCATAGTCACCTGTTAGTTGTGTCATATCTACCATGATGTACTTCCTCTACAATTCACAATTTATAATTCAAACTTATCCAATGTAAAATTAGTGAGACTAAAACGACAGGTAGCTAACATTAACTGCTCCTCTGAGGATGGCATCCAAAGAGTCAAAGTTTTCGAGCAGCAAATATGCAAATATTGCACCAGCCATTGCACCAAGAAAAATTCCGCCATTTAATTGGCTCCATTCTTCACGAGTTCTCAACGGTCTTAATGAGTCTTTGGAATAAGAACTATAAGAACCTTTCGGATTTCCTTGGAATGTTGTAATCGCAAAAATGGAAATTCCTAAACAAGCAGATACAGCTATATATATGGCAGTGATTAATCCACTGAGATTTGCTCCATGTGCTGATTCCCGTAAAGGTCCAACTACAACCTCTGGCCCTACAAGAAAATAACCATGAGCTATACCAATTTCGAGTCCCCGCATGAAAGGAGTTAACCCTTTACGATAGGCAGGTAAATTATTAATGAAAGCTCTAGCTAAAGGAGAATCATTAATAGGGGTGGATAGATTACCAAGGCATGGATCGCCTTTGTAGGGTTTTATTATATCTTGATCAACTGTATCAACTGTATTAGACATTATTATTCCCTTTTGTATTTGAGAAGTTGATTTTTATCTTTATTTTAAATATATCAACTCTTGATTTTCTAAAATAGATTTTTAGAAAATTTTAATAACAAAATCAACAATAATGTAAACATAAATAGGAAAGTCTCTTGCTCAGTCAAGCAAGAGAGGAGGTCGAAACTTTATATTTTTAATAACTTAATTTCCGGAATAAAAATAACAAAGTATAACCTTGAGAACTTAGATTTATTTGTTAACTGTTGACAGTTAATTTTTAACTGTCAACAGTTGATTCATTGACCAAACTTACTTGCTGTTGAGGCAATTAAAAAGGCTCCGTAGGTGGCGATATAACCAACAGTAAAGTGAGTTAAGCCGACTAAACGAGCCTGAACAATTGACAAAGCAACGGGTTTATCTCTCCAGTAGCCAAAGGATAGGGGCGTTTGTTCGTGTGCCCAAGCCAGAGTTTCGATTAACTCTTGCCAGTAACCCCGCCATGTAATTAGGAACATAAAGCTAACAGCCCAAGCTAAGTGTCCAAACAGGAACATCCAAGCCCAAACAGCTAAGTTACTAGTCCCATAGGGGTTATAGCCGTTAATCAACTGAGCGGAGTTTGCCCAGAGGTAGTCTCGGAACCAACCCATGAGATAGGTAGAAGATTCGTTGAATTGAGCGACATTCCCTTGCCAGATAGATAGATGCTTCCAATGCCAGTAGAACGTTACCCAACCCAGAGTGTTAAGCATCCAGAAGACGGCGAGGTAAGATGCATCCCAAGCTGAGATATCACAAGTGCCACCCCGACCAGGCCCATCACAAGGAAAGGCGTAGCCAAAATCTTTTTTATCGGGCATTAGCTTGGAACCACGAGCATCTAACGCACCTTTCACTAATATCAAGGTGGTGACATGCAAACCGAGAGCGATCGCATGATGAACATAAAAGTCACCCGGGCCAATAGTCAAGAACAATGAGTTAGTGCCATCGTTGATAGCATCCAACCATCCCGGCAACCAGACGTTGGCATGGTTGGGCCATGCTGTGAAAGCAATACTATCTGGGTTTGACAGCAGTGTATGAAACCCATACAAAATCTTACCGTTTGCCGACTGGATAAACTGAGCAAACACCGGCTCAATCAAGATTTGCTTATCAGCCGCACCAAAGGCTACTTCTACATCGTTGTGGACGTATAGACCCAAGGTATGGAAGCCTAAGAATAGCGATACCCAACTTAGATGAGCAATAATGGCTTCTTTGTGCTTCAACACTCGCTCTAGGACATTACCTTTATTCTGTTCTGGGTCGTAATCTTTAATCCAGAAGATGGCAGCATGGGAAAATGCCCCCACCATTAAGAAGCCGGCAATATACTGATGATGCGTGTATAATGCCGCCATTGTGGTAAAATCCTTGGCGATAAAAGCATAAGGCGGCATGGAATACATGTGCTGTGCCGTCAAAGAACTGGCAACACCTAGACAAGCTAGTGCCAAAGAGAGTTGGAAATGCAGAGAATTGTTTACTGTTTCGTACAGCCCTTGGTGAGGTAGATTAAATGGACCTTCAACTTTTCTACCAAAGAAAGTTTTAGAGTCCATCATTTCTTTGATGTTGTGACCGATACGCCAGTTAGTGCGGTACATGTGACCCGCAATAATTAATACGACTGCGATCGCTAAATGATGGTGTGCCATATCCGTCAGCCACAGTGATTGCGTCTGGGGATGGAAACCACCTAAGAACGTGAGAATTGCTGTGCCTGCACCTTGAGAAGTACTAAATACATGCTGGGCGGTATCAGGGTTTTGAGCGTATGCTCCCCAATTACCCGTGAAAAATGCCCACAAACCAGCGGGATGGGGTGGGGTAGATAAGAAGTTATCCCAGCCCACATGTTGTCCGCGAGATTCGGGGATAGCAACGTGTACTAAATGACCAGCCCAAGCTAAAGAGCTAACACCAAACAAACCTGCTAAGTGGTGATTTAAGCGAGCTTCTGAATTTTTGAACCAACCCAGATTAGGACGATATCTAGGTTGTAAATGTAACCAGCCTGCAAACAAGAAGACTGCCGCTAGCAGAATTAGGAACAATGCACCAACATACAGCTCAGTATTTGTGCGGAGTCCGATAGTGTACCACCAGTGGTAGACACCAGAATAGCAAATATCTACGGGGTTCCTCGCTCCTGCTTGGGTGAAAGCTTTAATAGCTCCTGGCCCAAATTGAGCATCCCAAATCGCGTGAGCAATGGGACGCACATGCACAGGGTCTTTAATCCATACCTCAAAATTACCTTGCCAAGCAACGTGGAACAAAATCCCCGACGCCCACAGAAAAATAATTGCTAGATGACCAAAGTGAGAGGCAAAAATCCTTTGATAGAGATTTTCCTCGGTCATCCCATCATGACTTTCAAAATCGTGAGCAGTAGCGATCGCATAGAAAATGCGCCGCGTTGTCGGGTCATTAGCAAGGTCTTGGCTAAATTTTGGGAATTTAGTAGCCATAAGCCAAAGAAGTAAAAAGTAAAAAGTAAAAAGGCAAAAATGAAGCAATATAGCCGGAAAAAGGAAAAAGTACACAAGTTAAATTCTTTCTTTTACCTTTTGCCTTTTTCCTTTTGCCTTCATCCAAATGCCGTCATTCTTGCCAGGAAGAAAGCCCAAGTAGTGACAATTCCTCCTAAAAGGTAATGAGCAACCCCTACAGCCCGACCGTGAATGATGCTCAAAGCACGAGGTTGAATAGCTGGGGCAACTTTCAATTTGTTGTGTGCCCAAACTATCGATTCAATCAGTTCTTGCCAGTAGCCACGACCACTGAATAAGAACATCAGACTAAAGCCAAAGATGAAGTGTCCGCCCAGGAACATTAAGCCGTAGGCCGAAAGTGATGTATTGTAGGATGTAATCACTTGCGTTGATTGCGCCCAAAGGAAATCACGCAACCAACCGTTATTCGTTATTGACGAAGTCGCAAAGTTTCCACCAGTGATGTGAGTGACCACCCCATCTGCTCCCACCGTCCCCCAGACATCTGATTGCATCTTCCAGAAGAAGTGGAAAATCACCATACTGAGAGAATTGTACATCCAGAACAAACCCAGGAATACATGATCCCAAGCCGACACCTGGCAAGTACCACCCCGTCCCGGCCCATCGCAGGGGAAGCGGAAGCCTAAATTAGCTTTATCTGGAATTAAACGGGAACTGCGGGCAAATAAAACCCCTTTCAGCAGTACTAGAACAGTGACGTGAATTGTGAAGGCGTGAATGTGGTGAATTAAGAAATCCGCTGTACCCAAGGTAATGGGCATCATCGCCACTTTGCCACCCACAGCCACTACACCACCACCGAAAGCATAGCTGACAGGCTCGTGCAAATTAGGCGCTGCGGTTCCCAATCCTGTTAGTTCCAAATTTCGCAAGCCACCGAAAGCATCACCCAAAGGTGCAGCAACTTGGAGAGCTGGATTTCCTATGGTCATCGTATGGATATGTTGCAACCACTGGGCAAACACTGGCTGTAGTTGAATTCCCGTATCTGAGAACATATCTTGGGGACGACCAAAAGCCCGCATGGTGTCGTTGTGGCAATACATAGCAAAGCTATGGAAGCCAAGGAACTGACACACCCAAGCAAGATGAGAAATAATTGCATCCCGATGGCGTAGTACCCGATCCAGCACATTATTGAAATTTTGTTCTGGATCGTAGTCCCGCACCATGTAAATTGCTGCATGGGCTGCCCCGCCAACAATCAGGAAGCCTCCAATCCACACATGGTGAGTGAATAGAGATACCACAGTCGCATAGTCTGTTGCCAAATAGGGATAGGGCGGCATCGCATACATGTGATGGGCGATGATAATGCTCAGAGAACCCAACATTGCCAAATTGATTGATAGCTGAGCGTGCCAGGACGTCGTGAGGACTTCAAACAGACCCTTGTGACCGACAGGCCCAATAAAGCTCAAGAATGGCAGCATGTTTGGAGTTCTGGCATCATCCAGCATTTCTTTAATGCTGTGACCGATACCCCAGTTGGTACGATACATGTGACCGGCAATGATGAACATTACCGCGATCGCCAAATGATGATGTGCAACATCTGTCAACCACAAGCCACCAGTTACAGGGTTAAGACCACCCTTAAAGGTGAGGAAGTCAGTAAAATTTTCCCACTGCAAGGTGAAGAAAGGCAGGACACCTTTCACAAAGCCCCAATCTACATGGGGATACAACTCGCTCATCAAACTGGGATTCAAGATGAACTCGTGCGGTAAAGGAATATCGTTAAGAGCTACTCCAGCATCCAACAGCTTGTTAGTCGGTAAGGAAACATGGATTAGATGTCCTGTCCAACCTAATGAACCCAAACCCAAAAGCCCAGCCAAGTGATGATTTAACATCGACTGAGTATTCTGGAACCATTCCAGTTTGGGAGCGCGTTTGTGATAGTGGAACCAACCGGCGAACAGCATGAGTGCTGCCATTACCAAAGCGCCAATAGCGGTGCAATACAATTGGAATGTATTGGTGAAACCAGCAGCACGCCACATTTGGAAAAGTCCAGATGTGATTTGAATGCCGTGGAAACCACCGCCCATATCTCCATTCAAAATTTCTTGGCCAAATATGGGCCAAACAACTTGGGCACTCGGTTTAATGCCAGTTGGGTTTGCCATCCAAGCTTCAAAATTGGAAAAGCGAGCACCATGAAAATACATGCCGCTTAACCAAATAAACACCACCGCTAGATGCCCAAAATGAGCAGCAAAAATCTTGCGGGATATGTCTTCTAAATCGCTGGTATGAGTATCGAAATCGTGGGCGTTAGCATGTAAGTTCCAAATCCAGGTTGTGGTTTTGGGACCTTTGGCGAGGGTGCGGTCAAAGTGTCCTGGTTGCGACCACTTCTGAAAAGAAGTAGACACTGGATCGTTATCAACTACAACCGTCGCCTTTTGCTCTCGCTCTGGCGTAAGAGTCATTGAACTCTCCCTCTTCTATTAAAGAAATGAGAACTTTGCTCTGCTCAAAATAGCTGTATTTCAGTTTGTTGATAGTTGTTGGTTTAGGGATTAACTATTAGCCACTAACCAAATCAAACAAGAGAAAAAAGCCAGCGATTGGATTAACAGCAACGCTGGATTATTTGTAAATAAATTATTCGCTCAAGAGAGAGCAAGTGGCTGAATAACCCTTTCATTAGAGAATAAGAAAAAAAAAAGAAGAACTGATGAAGGAAGATAGTTATTAACAATAAATTACAAAAACTATTTCCAATTCAGCACTTCAGCTACTTGTTTGGCCAGAGTCATTAAATCAAAAGGTTTAGCGATCGCAGCCCTCACCCCAAGTTTTACCATCTGGGATACCTCCCCAGTTGTTACAGTTGTTAATAAAATTACAGGAATATGATGGGTTACAGGGTTGCTCTGTAGTCGTTGCAAGGTTATAGACAAGTCTTGATCGCAGACAAAAGCATCCACATCTATGAGGATAGCATCGAGTTGCTCTGTCTCAATTTTAACAATAGCTTCATAACTGAATGCTGTTGTCAGCACTTTCCAGCCTGCCTCTGTTTCCAAGCAAAGCTGGGCTAACTCCCGAATAGCGTTTTCATTTTCAATCAGTAAAATGCGCCGGGTTATCACTGCTAAAATTTACCTTTCTGCCTCAAATTAGCTGGCAGATATATAATTCCAGCTTCTTGTAGAGTAGGCAAAAAATCTGAATAACCAATGAAGAGAGTAAGCTTTTTGGGAGCATCTACCTATAGAAATTTGGTTTTATACCAACCCTGCCAAAATCTGTACAATAAATGGTTGGGTCTGCAATTAAAAGTTTTTACTCGTTGGAGACGAAAACATGACCCCGTTAGAATTTCAGGATTTCCACGTTGCAACAGAGTATATAACAAAACATCTAGTTGAGCGGGGTAAATACCGACAAGAATTTGTAATTACTGAGACTATTGACGACATCGATCGCAACATAACATTAGCGCCTAAATCTGATACCAAACTTCAGGTAAGTTATGCACAGGAGATGTTTTTATGAATAGGCGGCAACTGATAGAATAATCTACAACCTTTGCTTTCAAGACTTTTTGCAATAGTCTCAGTTAAATGAGAATAGCTGAGGAGCGATCGCGCCGATCCATGACTGTGTTTGAAACGCAGAGTATGGGCGCAAAGACCGAGGGCATTGACTGCTCTATCTCGAGCGCAAGACACCTGTCCAGACGTTTACAGGTGTTCGCCGATTTCATCTGCGAGCGAGTGCCTGAAGAGCCGTAAGCCTACTATTTCGTCATTCGCCTCTTGGGTGTGGCTGCTGATGTCGGTTGCTCATTCCGGATCAAGAATTCTGAGTCGGTCAACCGCGCGTACAGAAAATCAGTAAGTGCCTTAACCCTGGTAACCGATTTAAGATCCGGATGCGTCAGGATCCAGACCTGGGTATCCAGCTTCGGAATGGGCTCGGTAACTCGCACGAGTTCGCGCGTCGGTTTGGCCAGCAGACACAACAGCAGGCCTACACCCATGTCATGCCGCACTGCCTCCACCATGCCCGCCAAGCTGTTCACGCGCATCGCGATGTTCTCCTCGGGTACGTGCTGTCGCATCCATTTGGTCTGCGCCAGGTAGGCTAGCTCTTCGTCCGGAGCAACCCAATCGAAGTCGGTCCAGTCTGGCTCTTCTGTAGAAAGCCTTTTGGTAAATCTCTTGAGATACGTTTTGGATGCGTAGACCGCCGTTTGGATACGCCCAACCCTTTGCCCGATCAGATGCTCAGGCGGTTTGTTCGAGGGCCGAACCGCGACATCAGCCTCGCGTTTGCTCAGGCTCAAAAAGTTGTTGTTGATCGCGAGCTGTATTTGGATGCCTGGATGAGCCTTTCGGAACTCGACCAGGTGAGGCATTAACAGATCGTGCATTAAGGTGTCGGTGCTCGTCAGCCGGATCGTGCCGGACAGCCGTAGATCGAGACCGGTCAACTGGCGCTGCGCCGCCTCGATCCGATCGCCTACGCCGCGCAACTGCTCGCGCAGGATCTCACCCGCCGGCGTCATGACGTAGCCGCTGGGCAGCCGCTCGAAGAGCCGCACGCGCAGCCGGTTCTCCAGCCGACCAAGCCGGCGCAGCACGGTCGAGTAATTGACGTTCAAGTACTTGGCGGCGCCCGACAGCGATTCAGCCCGCGCCACCGCCAGAAAATACCGCAGATCGTCCCAGTCCGTATCCTGCATCTTTGCACACTCCAAATGCATTTATTGCGAGTTGTTGTGCCGCATAGCATAACCTAAAATCGGGGTACTAGGTCGCTAATCCCCTCGGATCGAAATCCAGAGAAAGGCCTTGGGCGACCTCTTGTTCAGCAGTGAAAGGAGATGATTATGGGCGCACCCTCACCGGAACTCGTCGATCTCTGGCTCGCGAGAGCCTTCAACACACAGGATATCGAAGCCGCCGCGGCAATGTATCACCCGGAGGCGAGCGTCGTACGCCTGGAACAGGTGCATGGCAGTGACATCGTGGCGCGCGGTGCCGATGGCATCCGCGAGACCATGGCGGGTTACATCGGGCTGAAGCCGCACATGGACGTGGTCGTGCACCACACGACCGTGTCGGGCGATTTTGCGCTGTGCCGATCGCAGTGGCGGATCGCGGGTAGCGATAAAAATGGCAAGCCTATCGAAGTCCATCACCATGGCATGGAGGTCATGCGCCGCCTGCCGAACGGCGAGTGGGTCTTCTTCATCGATCATCCGTGGGGGGCGGACGCCTCCTGGGCGATCGATCGGCCGCCGCACACGGACGGAGGATAGGGAAATGGCTTGGACTCTACTATTCGCGGCTGGCATCCTCGAGATTGCGATGGCGGCCTCGCTCAAATACAGCAAGGGCTGGACCCGATTTGAACCCAGTGCATTGGGTATTGGTGCGGCGATTGCCAGCTTCTATCTGCTCACGCTTGCCCTTCGGGATCTACCGATCGGCACCGCCTACGCCGTATGGACCGGAATTGGCACCGTAGGCGTAGCGCTGATCGGCATCGTCATGTTTGGTGAGAGCGCTTCATCCATAAGACTTGCGCTCATCGGGCTCATACTTGCTGGGATGATCGGCCTTAAACTCATCGAGACGTGAGTCACTTCTGGCGCCGTATCAGCTTGTCGCAGGCGCTTCGATCACCCTCTGAGGAAGTTGCAGAGATGGTTTGTTTCCTGTTGTCAAAGCATGCCTCCTTTGCCACCGGCAGTTTCCACCTGATGGATGGTGGTTACACCGCGCAGTAACAATCGCATACTCTTGTTCAATCTGGGAAGACATTGGAAGAATCCCTTTTGCATCAACGAAAGTCAGAGCCAATTTAGACCAGACTCGACTCTTCACTTAGATGAAATCGAGACGTTCTTCAGAGGTTCCTTCTCCATCCAGTTTCTAAGCTGAAAGTGGTTTGAGGATGAGGAGGATTCAAGTTCTGTTTCATCTTGTATTTGAGAAATCAATTAAGGAGACTGACATGAAAACTCGCAAACTTGGCGATCAAGGACTTGTGGTTTCAGAACTAGGACTGGGTTGTATGGGAATGTCCGAGTTCTATAGTGGACAGAATGATCGAGAAGCAATCGCAACCATTCATCGAGCACTGGATCTCGGCATTACCTTACTGGATACTGCTGATATGTACGGTCCTTTTACCAATGAACAGTTGATAGGGAGAGCCATCAAAAACCACCGCGATCAGGTGGTAATCGCAACAAAGTTTGGAGTTGTGCGATCGCAAGAGGGTGGGTGGAACGGTATTAACGGTAAGCCAGAGTATGTGCGTCAAGCCTGTGATGCATCGTTGAAGCGGCTAGACGTGGATGTGATTGACCTCTACTTCCAGCACCGAGTTGACCCAGAGGTGCCTATTGAAGAGACCATTGGTGCAATGGCTGAGCTAGTGGAGCAAGGCAAAGTACGCTATATCGGCATCTCGGAAGCTGCACCAGTCACCATTCGACGCGCTCATGCCGTTCATCCCCTTTCAGCGTTGGAAACAGAATATTCCCTCTGGAGCCGTGAGCCAGAAGATGAGATTCTGCCTACAGTGCGGGAATTGGGTATCGGATTTATGCCCTACAGCCCACTGGGTCGAGGATTCCTGTCAGGACGGTTTACCAGCCCGGATGATTTTCCAGCAGACGACTTTCGCCGCTTCTTCCCTCGCTTCCAGGGAGAGAATTTCTACAAAAATCTGCAACTGGTGGAGCAGGTGAAAACGATCGCCGCTGAAACAGGAGTGACCCCTAGTCAGCTCGCCCTGGCATGGCTATTAGCTCAGGGAGAAGACATCGTTCCAATTCCAGGCACCAAGCAGCGCAAATATCTGGAGGAGAATGTTACTGCAACAGATATTCAGCTTACAGCAGAAGATCTGAGCCGGATTGAAGCCGTTGCACCAAAAAGCATAGCCGTGGGCGATCGCTACCCCAGTTCAGGAATGAGTGAAGTGAACCGCTAGAACTCAAAGGAGAAAAACCATGAATGAACAAGCAAATAGGCAATTGGTGCAACAGGCGTATCAATATCAAAGCGAAGGCGACGTGCAATCGCTCTTGAATTTGTTGACCGAAGATGTTCAATGGCAACTGCCCGAAATGGAAAACGTGCCGTTTGCCGGAACGTGGCGCGGACGGGAACAAGTCGGACAATTCTTCAGCACACTTGCCCAAGTGCAAGATGTTGTCGAATTTGAGCCGGAGGAGTTTATCGCGCAAGGCAACAAAGTGGTGGTTTTGGGCCGTTTCTCTATGCGCGTCAAATCTACGGGCAGAATTTCCGCCTCAGCTTGGACGCACGTTTGGATCATCAAAAGTGGCAAAGTAACCCATTTTCGCGAATACGTAGACACCGCCGCCGTAAGCAGAGCACACACCGCCGCGCAGACGGTTAACAGATCCTAAATAATCGATGCGATCGCGGCTGTGCCAGAGTGAAGCACACGGAAGGGCCTTGCTTAATTGGTGATTAAAGAGAAAGTAAGTTGCTTGAATACTGACTAAATGGCTGGAGCCACCAAAGTAGAAATATTTGAGTCAGCAGAGCAATTGCATGAGCTGCTGAGAAAACAAAAAACAGCGTTATACCAATTTAAAAAATGATTGCGGCAGATGCATTCATGAAACCCAGACACAGAAGGCAATTTCCAATCCAAAATCCACAATCTAAAATGGCATCACACTGACCTACCAATCAATGCCTGTAGCACTTGATCGGATAAGGTAAAAGGGTCATAGGGCTTGGTAATTACCGCCGCTACCTTGAGTTGAGTAAACTGACGTTGTTCAGCAGCCTGTGCTTTTGCTGTCAGCAAAACTACCGGAATATTTTGGGTTTTCGGATTTTTCTGGAGGTTTTGCAAGGTTGTCAACCCATCCATATCCGGCATCATCACATCTAAGAGAATGACATCAGGTTTTTCTGCCGCAGCTTTGACCAGACCTTCTTTACCGGAAACTGCTGTTAGGACTTCCCATCCGCCAGCTATCTCTAGACACATCTGAGTAGTTTCTCGGATATCCTGTTCATCATCAATAATCAAAATGCGTTTTGTCATTTGTAATTTGTTGGTTGTTGGTTGTTGGTTGTTGGTTGTTAGTTGTTAGTGGTTAGTGATTGGTATTTTACCCTTTCCCCTTTCCCCAATCACTAACCAATAGGTAACGTGAAATAAAAAGTGCTACCCTTCCCTAAAGTGCTCTCTGCCCAGATTTTGCCTCCATGCTGTTGTATTATGCTGCGACAAATTGCTAATCCCAAGCCAGTACCCCCTTGATGACGGGAGTTAGAAGCATCGACTTGCTGAAAGCGATCAAAAATTGTTTCTAGTTTATCTTCAGGAATACCTCGCCCTTGATCTTTGATTTGGAACAAGAGATACGAGGTAGGGGGAGTAATAAGTTTATTTTCCAATTTATTTTCCTCCACATCCCCCACTTTCTTCACTTCCCCTTCTTGTTCAAGTTCAACACTCAGACATACAGTGCTACCTGGAGGCGAAAATTTAATGGAGTTGCTGAGTAAGTTGGTAATTGTCTGGATTATGCGGTCTGGATCTGCCCATAACTGCACTGATGCTGGTGTCAGTTCTAGGTGAATTTCTGCTTTCTCAGCCATTGCTCGCATCTCATCTACAGCCTGAATCATCAAGTCTGCGGCGTTACATATCTGTTTGTGCATCGTCACTTTGCCTGAATTGATGCGCTCAATATCAAGGATGTCATTAATCAAGCGTACTAAACGGTTGGTGTTATCAAAGGCAATTTCTAACATCCGTTGACTTTTTTCAGGTTGATTGTTTAAGGAACCCCGTGCCAACAAACCCAAGGCACTACGAATTGAGGTCAAAGGTGTTCGCAATTCATGGCTGACGACAGAGACAAATTCATCCTTCATCCGTTCTATTATTTGTCGTTCGGTAATATCCTTAAAGATAACTACAGCACCAACAATTGTTTTTTGTTCTCGAATTGGTGTAGAGACGTATTCGACTGGAAATTTTGACCCATCGCGGCGGTAGAATATGTCGTCAGTGATATGTTGTACTGTTCCATCTTGCAAGGTGGCATAGATGGGATTGTCTTCTAAAAAATAGCGAACACCGTCGGCTCTAGAATGCTTAACAATTTCGTGCATAAATTGATTGATTAGTTCTTTCACCCCATATCCGAGCATTCTTGCTGCTGCTGGATTTACGAAAGTAATTTTGCCCTGACAATTTAAACCGTAAATTCCCTCGCCGGCTGAGTTTAAAATTAACTCGCTTTGCCGACTCAGACGTTCTAGTGAGGCTTGTGTTTGCTTGCGATCGCGAAGTGCGCGTTCTCGTTCGTTAATTTCTTCCAACAATCGCGTATTGGCTCGTCGTAACTCTGTGGTTCGCTCTTGGACTCGTTGCTCTAATTCGGCATTCAATGCACAGATTTTTTTCTCAGCTTGCTTGCGCTCTTCAATATCGCACTGTAAGTCGGCGTTGAGAGCATTGACTTGCTGATACAGTTGATATTGATGAATTGCCATTGCAAAGTGACTAGCCAAAGCTTGGGCGAGTTCAATTTCCGTAGTTTTCCATTCTTGGACTTGACCTCGCTTCAACTCTCGCCACACCTCAAAGGATTTAATCGGGGACAAATGTCTCTCATCATCGCGGTCTGGTCGTCGCGCCCAGATAGTTTCTACGTCTATTTCGTTACGAAAAATACTTAAATAACCCAAAATCTGCTGCCGATATTGCAAACGAACGATCAGCAAACTACGAATTCTAGCCCTCAAAAACGCTTGTGCTAAATCTGACTGTAGTGCCGCTTGATACAAATCATTAACAGCCCAAATTTGGCTTCCCTCAACAACAGTTGCTTCCATATTTAGCCATTCTCGCCAGCTGGGATGTTCTTCGAGGGGGGAAAATGAAGAATTTATTACTCCCCCTTGTCCTCTTTGTTTCCTTTGTCTCCTGCTCCCCTGATTAACAGGAAAAATCGGCTGTTCTCCGATGGTGAACAACTGTGCTTCTTCAGCAGGGTTCTGGGGGGTGATGCAAATTCTGCCACCTGCGCCTTGTAGCGCTGATACAGTTAACTCTAGTGCTTGTTGCAGTTGCATCTCAGTCATGGAGTGCAGCAGCTTGGCAACGCGATTAATTGTGGCTTCTTGTTGGGCTTGGAGGCGGCTTTGTTCGAGGAGAGTAGATTGAGCGATCGCAATTGATAATTGATCTGCGACTAACTGCACCGCCTGTAATTCTTGCTCTGTTATTTGACGCGGTAAACTATGATGGGAAACTAATAAACCCCATAATTGCTCGCGATGCAAAATTGGCACTACTAAAGAAGATAGCACTCCCATTGAGGTGAGGTATTCTACATGACAGGGGTCTACCGAGCGAAACCGAATATCATTTTTGAGTTCGATGGATTCGTCAGCTTCTGGAAGAGGACTCAGTCCAATTTGTTGTGCTGCTACATCTACAATTGAACGCTGACGAGCCAACAAAAATAATTCTCGAGCTTCAGATGGAATATCCTGAGCAGGGAAGTGTTGCCCTAGTAAAGATGGCAGACGTTCTTTATCAACCGACTCTGCCACAACTTCACCACTGCCATCTGTATCAAATCGATAGATTTTAACGCGGTCAGTCTCCAAGAATCCACGTATTTCAGCAACAGTTATTGAGAGTATCGCTGGTAATTCCACAGATTGACGGATGCGATTCATCATCCGATGTAGCAGAACTTCCAAGGAAGTGATTTGCTTTTCACCAGCAGTGCTAGTGTCATTTAACGCCTTTGAATGGGGATTATTCGATGGCATCATCTAAAACATCGTGGCAAAGTATTTTCTCTAGTTCTGCAAACGCAGGCTGCTGTATTTCTTGCTTCAAGGCTATAACCAAGTTGTACAAATGCAACACTTGACTTTGATTAATGCTCATTTGCGATCGCAACATCTGCTCAACTTCAAAAGCCAAACGTGAACCTTTGGTAAAACCAAAGATGCCCAAAGCCCCCGCCAGTTTATGTGCAGCTTGTTGTGCTTGTTGTCTTAATTCGTCTCCCAAGTTGTTTTCTAGTAATGCTGCTGTAGCTTGCTCTAGGATGATGATGCGATCGCAACTCTTAACTTTCAGCTTCTCCCATAATTTAGTTAGCGCTGCTTTAGTTTGTTGTATACCATTCTGTAAATCTTTAGTCTCGTAACATAAATCTCTTGTCTGTTGTTTTGTACTTGGTTTTACACCATTCAATCTGTGATTTTCTTTTGTCTGTTGTGGCAATTTTTGAGAAGATGTAGGTACTTTCAGGCGATAACCCAGACCATACACCGTTTCAATAAAATTATTCTCCGCTCCTGCTTGTTTGAGTTTTTGTCGCAAACCTTTGATGTGAGCTGTAACTGTATCCTCTTGGGGAGCTTCTTCTATTGACCACAGGTGTTCTAAAATGTCGCCGCGGCTAAAAACTTGATGTCCGTTGCGAAGGAAAAGCTCTAGCAAACGATATTCCTTGGGAGTCAAATTTAGAAGATGACTGTTATAGGTAACTTCACATTTACCAGGATCAAGACGCAGGTTTTCCCATTCCAAAACTGTTTGTATAGGTGAATGACGCCGCCGCAATAAAACCCGAATTCGAGCTAATAATTCTGACATGTCAAAAGGTTTAACAAGATAATCATCTGCTCCAGCATCTAAGCCCATCACTTTATGAGTGCTAGAATTTTGCGCTGTTAATAACAGCACGGGAGCTTGATAGTTATGAGAACGTAACTTTTGACAAAGCTGAATACCGTCCAACTTCGGTAGCATGACATCCAACAAAATTAAGTCATAGTTGAAAGCCTCTACAAGCTCCCAACCCAATTCTCCATCATTGGCAACATCGACAACATAATGGTGATTCCCAAGGATATTTTCTAGAGTATTGGCAATACACTCATCATCTTCAACTAATAAAAGTCTCATGAAATATCGCCCTGTTATTAATCGGAATATATGAAATCACACGCTTGTCTTTGGGCTTTAACAATGCGGAGATATGTTTAATAAAAATTTTCCGCTTTTCCATGCCGATTTATCAAGCGTGACATTCGCAATTAATCAGTTGACTTTTCCGATCATCTTTCGATGATGTCAAAGAAAGAATTCAAGAGAAAGATAAACAGGGAATATTCGCCTTTTCACCTTTCACTTTTTTAACAAGCAGCGTTGTAGAATTGCCATGCGATCGCCCCACTCCCTTTGAAAAGGCTCGGTCTACAAAAGGAAAGTATTTTGTTAAAATGCGTAAGTTATGAATTAATTCAGAGATAATAGCCAGAAAATCAAAATCAGGAGAATCAAAAAATTTGGTTAATAAAAAAATAACTGATTGTTCACAACAACTGTTACTAACATTTTCCGAGTTTAGGAGAATTGAGCTACTAAATGTATTATCCCTCCTCTAATAAACAGAAATGTTTCTTTACATCAATTGGTCAGGCGATCGCTTTCCTCGGACGCTTTTGTTACTAAGAGGAGAGAAAAATACTGGTTGTATCTTGAGCCTTAAACATTATCATGAATTGCGCCAGCCTCCCAAAGGGAGGAGCTACGAAGATCGCATCCCAGCTTTGTCATTTAAATCCTCTTATTGAAAAAAATACGTAAAAAAGGGGTTTCAGATTATTCTCGGTCTAAAGTAACAAAAGAGAAGGATTATGGTGTTTACGATTACAATCATTATTAACAGATTTCTCACAAAACTAGTTAATTAGCTTCAAGAAAGTTTTAGTTTCTTTACTTATTTTTATAACTTCTAGAGTACTTTAAGGCGAAAAATCTTTAAAGATCCCCGACTTCTTAAAGGATGCAGCTGGCGAGTCAGGGGTGACACCCCTCATCAACGAGAAATAAACAACTAGGGGCTATTCCAGGACGCGATCGCACCATGAATGTTGTCCGAAAAACCTATAAAATCGTTGGGGTGAGGGGTCAGCCCACCCACCATTTGCCAACAGTATCCGCAAGCGTTGTCGGGGATCTTGTGTGGCAAAGAAGCACTAAAGTTCTGACTGCGAACCACTATTGAAAATCTGCTCAGATTTACTTAATCAACTATTATTTTGTGAAGTTTTGTAAATAAAATTAATTCCTTCATTAGTTCTTCATGTTTTTTCACTATTCTGCTTTTCATCAATCTTGAATAATATTTTCGTCGTAGCTGATGAAGGTTTGACTGCAAATATATAGCCCATCGCCTCTGGTGTGAGAATGTGCTGCGATGGAAACTCCTGCCCATTCAGTGAGGATGTATTGAGTATGAAGCTAGAGTCAGACCATGTAATTGCAACCTCAGATAGTAGCGATTACACTTCTGAGCCAACAGCAAACAAACTCTCAGAAAGACGCAAAAAAGTTAATCATTGGGAAAAATTTTGTTCATGGGTTACTAGCACAGAAAACAGGCTATATATTGGCTGGTTTGGTGTGTTGATGATTCCATGCATCTTAACAGCAACGACTGTTTTTATCATCGCCATCATCGCTGCTCCTCCTGTAGACATGGATGGAATAGGTGCGCCCATTTCCGGTTCAATACTTTCTGGGAATAACATTATCACTGCTGCTGTTGTGCCAACATCGGCTGCAATTGGTCTGCATTTTTATCCGATTTGGGAAGCTGCTTCTCTTGATGAGTGGCTTTACAATGGCGGGCCATATCAAATGATTGTGCTGCATTTTTTGATTGGCATCATCGCCTATCAAGACCGGGAATGGGAACTGAGCTATCGCTTGGGAATGCGTCCGTGGGTTTCTTTAGCATTTACCGCTCCCGTTGCCGCAGCTGTCTCAGTGTTGTTAATCTACCCAGTTGGACAGGGTAGCTTATCTGCGGGAATGCCTTTAGGAATATCTGGCACATTTCACTTCATGTTGCAGTTTCAAGCAGACCACAACATCTTGATGAGTCCTTTGCATCAGTTAGGAGTGATTGGGGTTTTGGGTGGTGCTTTTGCGGCTGCAATGCACGGTTCCTTAGTCACATCTACCCTAACTCGCAGCCATAATCACAGCGAGTCTGAATCAATTAACAAAGGGTACAAACTTGGTCAACAACACCCAACCTATAATTTTAGGTTTGCCCAAGTTTACCTATGGCACTTGATATGGCATCGTGTCAGTTTTCCTAACTCTCGCACATTGCACTTCTTCTTGGCAGCTTTACCAGTAGCAGGAATTTGGTCTGCGGCTTTAGGTGTAGACATCGCTGCGTTTGACTTTGACTACTTGCAATTCCATCAGCCTGAGATCAAAAGCCAAGGGCAGATTATTCACACTTGGGCAGACACAATTGATTGGGCTTCTTTAGGGATAAAAATTTTAGATGAACGCCATATTTATGACTTCCCTGAAAACTTAACAGCAAGTGAAGTAGTGCCTTGGAAGTAGGCATCTTGAATTTTCAATTTGGAATTTTTTATGACTACTATTTCCACACGACCAACGAGCCGTTTCCCAACGTGGGATAGGTTTTGCAATTGGGTAACAAGTACCGAAAATCGTCTGTATATTGGCTGGTTCGGCGTCTTGATGATTCCTTTGTTAGGAGTTTCTATCTGCGTCTTTACGATCGCCTTTATTGCCGCTCCCCCAGTGGATATTGACGGCATCCGCGAACCAGTATCTGGTTCACTACTCTACGGCAACAATATCATTACCGCCGCCGTAGTTCCTATGTCCAACGCGATTGGACTGCACTTTTACCCCATTTGGGAAGCAGCTTCTATGGACGAATGGCTCTACAACGGCGGGCCATATCAAATGATTGGTTTCCACTACATTCCAGCCCTTGCTTGCTACATGGGGCGTGAGTGGGAATTATCATACCGTCTGGGAATGCGTCCTTGGATTGCAGTTGCCTACAGCGCCCCTCTTGCCGCTACAACTTCAGTATTCTTGATTTACCCAATTGGACAAGGCAGCTTCTCTGACGGTCTGCCTATGGGTATCAGCGGCACTTTCAATTTTATGTTTGTGTTCCAAGCCGAACATAACATTCTCATGCATCCCTTACACATGATTGGAGTCGCTGGAGTCTTGGGAGGTTCGCTGTTCTGTGCAATGCACGGTTCACTAGTGACATCTAGTCTCATCCGTGAAACCACAGAATTAGAATCGCAGAACTACGGTTATAAATTTGGTCAAGAACAAGAGACCTATAACATCGTTGCAGCACATGGTTACTTCGGTCGCCTAATTTTCCAGTACGCCAGCTTTAACAATAGCCGTTCATTGCACTTTTTCCTTGCAGCTTGGCCAGTGATTTGTATTTGGGGTACTGCTATAGGCATCAGCACAATGGCGTTTAACCTGAATGGCTTCAACTTCAATAATTCCATTCTTGATTCTCAGGGACGTGTACTCCCCAGTTGGGCTGATGTGTTGAACCGAGCAAACTTAGGTTTTGAAGTGATGCACGAACGGAATGCTCATAATTTCCCACTGGATCTTGCTGGTGGTGAAGCTGTTCCTGTAGCAATCACAGCGCCTTCCATCACTGCCTAGTCGGTTTTCAGTTGTCAGTTTGATTCCTCCCTGACAACTGAACCATTTCCTAATCGATTTGTTGTTAGTTGTTGGTTGTTGGTTGGTTGGTTGTTGTTTGTAAGCTACTAACAACTGTACGGGCAAAGCATTTGTATGGATATTTTGAATTCAAAATGAAATATTTTCGTACAAATGCTTCGCCCCTACCAACTACCAACTACTAACCACTAACTACTAACCACTAACCACTAACTAAAAAATCAGGAGTAATTAATGAGCGTCATCACCGAATTAATTCTGAATGCTGATAGTGAATCTCGCTATCCTGCTCCTAAAGAGCTAAGAATTTTTCAAGACTTTGTGAAAACAGGAGACCAACGAATTCGGATTGCAAAAATCTTGGCAGAAAATGAACAACTCATTGTGCAACGTGGCAGCCAGAGATTCTGGGAACGCTGTCCTAATACTCCTAGTAATAGTGGCAACGAGCGGAAAACAGCTTCCTGTCAGCGTGACCAGGGTTGGTATGTTCGCTTAGTTGCTTACTCAATCTTAGCGGGCAGTGAGAAACCCTTGGAAGAAATAGGCACTGTTGGCATTAAAGAAATGTACAACAATTTAGAGATCCCACTCAGAAATATAGTGGAAGCAATGCGCTGCATTAAAGAAGAAGCTGTATCCATGATGAGTGAGGAAGATGCTGTTGAGGTAGGTCCATATTTCGACTACATCATTAGAGCGTTGTCATAGAACAAAGGAACGGATGAAGAATGAAGTATGAAAAATAAAAAATAAATTTATACTTCATTTTTCGTCTTTTCTTAAATATCTATTACTCGAATACTCAAATTAAGGACACAAGATTATGCAAGACGCAATTACTTCTTTGATTAATTCTTCTGACGTTCAAGGCAGATACCTAGATAACAATTCTTTAGACAAGCTACAACATTACTATCATACTGGTGATATGCGAGCGCGTGCTGCTACTACGATTAGTGCTAATGCCAAAACTATCGTTACTCAGACAGTAGCCAAATCTCTGCTTTATACAGATATCACGGCTCCTGGTGGCAATATGTATACTTGTCGTCGTTATGCTGCTTGTGTTCGAGACTTAGATTACTTTTTGCGCTATGCTACCTACGCCATGTTGGCTGGCGATCCCTCAATTTTAGACGAGCGCATTCTGAATGGTTTGAGGGAAACTTATAACTCGTTGGGTGTTCCCATTGGTGCAACTATACGATCAGTGCAAGCAATGAAGGAAGTAACTAATAGCATGATAGGTGCTGATGCAGGTAAAGAAATGGGTGTTTATTTCGACTACATTGCTTCTGGCTTGAGCTGAAGACCAATAAATAGGGAATAGGGAAAAACGATTAATCATCAACTCCCATTCCCAATTTCCAATTCATACTTTTTTACTAGCAATTAACAATTTCCTATTTCCAATGAGCATTATTATAAAATCAATTGTAAATGCCGATCGCGAAGCTCGGTATCTCAACGCGGGTGAGTTACGCGCAATTCAAGAGTTTTATGAAAGTGGAGTTTCTCGGCTGAATCTTGCCGTGACTCTGACGGAAAATGAACAAAAAATTGTAGAAAAGGCAAGTCTAAAATTTTGGGAACGCTGTCCAAATACGCCTAGTAATAGCGGCAATAGAATGTATCGGAATTCGTGCTTGCGCGATCAAAGTTGGTACATTCGTTTGATTACTTATGCTGTGGTAGTGGGAGATGTAGAGCCTCTAGCAGAAATTGGCACTATTGGAGTTAAAGAAATGTACGAATCTCTAGAAATTCCCCTACCCAATCTAGTGGAAGCAATTCGTTGCCTTAAAGAAGTATCTTTAGACTTATTTACCTTAGAAGATGTCACCGAAGTAGCACCTTATTTTGACTATTTGATTCAGAGTTTGATGCCTTAATTGGTTAGTAGTTAGTAGTTAGTGGTTAGTAGCTAATACTAACAACCAACAAACAACAAATAACAAACAACAACCAACAAATAAGAAATGAGTGCTAAAGCAAGTAGTAGTAGTTCAGTTGCTCATCCACAACTATATCAAACTGTACCTATTGCAGTTATTTCACAAGCAGAACAACAGGAGCGTTGTTTAAAGCGTACTGAACTTCAAGAGCTAAAGTCATTTTTTAGTTCTGGTAATAAGCGTTTAGAAATTGTAGAAACGCTAACTAAAAATGCAGACGAAATTGTATCTGTGGGGGCAAATCGGATTTTTGTTGGCGGTTTTCCAATGGATTACTTGGAAAAACCTCAAGATCTTTTAGGATTGCCAGGTTCTGGTTACTATGTGGGTGAGGATTTCCTGAGTGCAGCACGCAGAAATGGTAATGTTCTGGATAAGGAACGGCTGAATTTAATACCAACGCCAAGATTTTTCAATCCTTTGAGGAGTTGGTGGGAACAAGCGCGTACCCTCTTCACTGATAGAGATCCACTTCCGGAGGGTTTCCGTTTTATCAATATTTCTCGCTACGGGCCGACGAGAATGAAACGGTCTATGCGAGACTTAGCATGGTTTTTACGGTATATAACTTTTGCAATTGTTGCTGGTGATACTAGTATTTTGTCAGCCAATGCCAGAGGCTTGCGCGGCATCATTCCAGAAGATGTAACAGATGCTACTGTTGTTGCTCTTAAGGAAATGCAACGTCAATCCCTCAGCTACTTTGCAAATGATGCTGAGGCACAGGAAATTATCAAGCATAATTTTGAAGTATTGATATCGGAATACCTTGTTGAAAAACCTCCAGCCCAACTAAGAATAGGGGTTTCCAACGAGCAGCAGGGTTTGGTATTGCCTCAAAGTTATGCGATCGCCTCACTCGTGCGACTCAAGTATGTGATGAAGTCGGTCTTACCAGAGACAGAAAAGCAAGCAGTAATTAAAGCTGCCTATCGGCAAGTCTTTGAGCGCGATGTGACTGCTACCTATGGTTTCCCTGTAGATGAATTGGAGTCCCAAGTCAAGGGTGGACAAATTTCCATGAAGGAATTTGTTCGTCGTTTGGGTAAATCTCGCCTCTACCGCAGACTTTTCTGGGAGCCTTATACCATCAGTCGCGTGATTGAATTGGCAATGCGTCACTTTTTGGGACGGGGATTGAGTTCTCTAGAAGAGTTCCAAGAATACTTTGCTGTAGTTACCAAAGGTGGTTTACCCAAGCTAGTTGACACTTTGGTAGATTCCCAAGAATACGCTGACTACTTTGGCGAGGAAACAGTACCATATCTGCGTGGCTTGGGACAAGAAGCTCAGGAGTGCCGTAATTGGGGGCCGCAGATAGATTTGTTTAAGTACAGCGCTGCTGTGCACAAAGTACCCCAGTTTGTGACACTGTTTGGCAAATACACCAAACCATTACCCAATCAGCATCCTTACGGTTCTGGTAACGACCCCCTCGAAATTCAATTTGGTGCAATTTTCCCTGTAGATACTTTACCCGCAACGACTCTCCACAGTCCTGCACCCTTTGGTAAAGATAACCGCCGCATTCTGATTAGCTCGAATGGCTTGGGACAAGTTCCAGGCACTGTGGGAAGGGTAATCAAGTTAGATCATCCAGTAAATGGTAAACAAGCACCACCCAATGTCAGCCTAACGAAAAATTCCCTGTCCGCAGTGATTCAGGGTGCTTATCGGCAGGTATTTGGACGCGATGTCTTTGAGGGTCAGCGTATAACAGTTGCAGAATCAGCGCTCCTAAGTGGTGCAATTACAATGCGGGAGTTTATCCGCCAGTTAGCCAAATCTAAATTATTCCGCAGTATGTTTTGGGAACCACTGTACGTAACTAAGGCGATTGAATACATCCATCGGCGCTTGTTGGGTCGTCCTACCTATGGGCGACAAGAAATGAATCATTACTACGACATCTCTGCAAATCAAGGCTTTTACGCGCTGATTGATGAAATGATCGATAGCCCAGAATATATGCAAACTTTTGGAGAAGATACGGTTCCTTATGAACGCTATGTTACCCCCAGAGGTTTTGCAATGCGATCGCCTAAAGCGTCTTACGCTGTAAATCTGTCGGAAAAATCTTTGCTGTCATCCCCATCAGAATTAGACAGGTTTGTTCCCAACCACCGCAACGGAGAAACACAAACTTTGCCAGAGTTGGTAAATGGGTGTGAGACTAACCTCCAAGAACAAAAGCTGGAAGCAGAATTAACTCCAGTGATTGAGTCTGAAAGCGAAGAAAGCTATATCAATCCTGTCTGATTGAGAAAAATTTGTTTCTCTTGGTGTCTTTGTGTCTTGGTGTTTCAAAAAAGATTTTTTCACCACCAAGACGCTAAGACACAAAGAAGTTACTGATATTTGGGTTAGTTTCCTACCCCTAATTGCTCAAATCCAAAATCCAAAATTGATATGAGTCTCGTAAAGCAAGTAATTGATAACGCTGACGAACAGATGCGCTATCCTACTCCCGGAGAAATCCGCATGATTCAAAATTTTTGCCATTCGGGGGACAAACGGATTCGCATTGCTACAACTTTGGCTAGTAACCAAAATCGGCTTGTAGAAACAGCTAGTCAGAAGTTCTGGAAGCGGTGTCCAGTGACACCCAGTAATAGCGGCAACATGAGGAAAACAGCTTCCTGTCAACGCGATCAAGGTTGGTATATCCGCTTAGTTGCCTATTGTGTTTTGGCAGGAAATGAGCAGCCCCTAACAGAAATTGGCACAGTTGGAATGCAACAAATGTATCAATCTTTAGGAATTCCGCTCTCTAATTGGGTTGAGGCAGTGCGTTGTATTAAAGAAGAAGCTCAAGCACTGCTTGGTGATGAAGATGCTGCGGAAGTCACTCCTTATTTCGACCACATTATTCAAACCCTCTCCTTTCCAGGTGCTCCTTATTTTATGAATGATGGTCGGTCGGATTGGTGATGGGGGATCGGGGATCGGCGATCGGGGATTGGGGGACAAGGAGGACAAGGGGGACAAGGGGGACTTATCAATTCAAAATTCAAAATTGGTAAGAGAAGGGAGACAAGGGGGACAAGTCTAATTCTTTACCTTTCCCCGATCCCCAATCCCCGATCCCCGATCCCTAGTTCAAAGTTTTTTAGCAAAAGGATAAGTTCTTATGACGATTGCAATTAGACCCTCACGGACAAGGGGGTTTGAATGGTTTTATGTCCTCGATGACTGGCTGAAACGCGATCGCTTTGTTTTTATCGGTTGGTCAGGTTTGTTACTCTTCCCCTGTGCTTACCTGGCGATTGGAGGTTGGTTTACTGGTACGACTTTCGTTACTTCTTGGTACACTCACGGTATAGTGAGTTCTTACTTGGAAGGCTGTAACTTCCTGACTGCGGCTGTTTCCACTCCCGCTGATAGCATGGGACATTCCTTGCTGTTTTTGTGGGGACCGGAGGCGCAGTGGGATTTTACTCGTTGGTGTCAAATTGGTGGTTTGTGGACTTTTGTCGCCCTACATGGTGTCTTTGGTTTAATCGGCTTCATGCTGCGCCAATTTGAGATTGCTCGTGCAGTTGGCGTTCGACCCTACAATGCGATCGCTTTTTCTGCTCCCATCTCCGTATTTGTTTCTGTCTTCCTCATTTATCCATTAGGACAATCTTCCTGGTTTTTTGCGCCCTCGTTTGGAGTCGCTGCAATTTTCCGTTTCTTACTATTCTTCCAAGCTTTCCACAACTATACGCTGAACCCGTTTCACATGATGGGAGTCGCTGGTGTATTAGGAGGTGCGCTGTTGTGTGCCATTCACGGCGCGACAGTAGAAAACACCTTGTTTAGAGACAGCAGAGGCTTTAACACTTTCGGAGGTTTTTCTCCTACTCAAGCAGAAGAAACCTATTCATTTGTGACTGCTAACCGCTACTGGTCGCAGATTTTCGGGATTGCCTTTTCTAACAAGCGATGGTTGCATTTCTTTATGTTGTTTGTGCCCGTCACAGGCTTGTGGATGAGTTCTATTGGCATGGTGGGCTTAGCGTTTAACCTGCGGGCTTATGACTTTGTATCCCAGGAAATCCGCGCAGCCGAAGACCCGGAATTTGAAACATTCTATACCAAAAACATCCTGCTGAATGAGGGAGCCAGAGCCTGGATGGCGACTCAAGACCAGCCCCATGAAAAGTTTCAATTCCCTGAAGAGGTACTGCCCCGTGGAAATGCTGAATGAGGGAGCCAGAGCCTGGATGGTGACTCAAGACTAGCCCCATGAAAAGTTTCAATTCCCTGAAGAGGTAATACCCCGTGGAAACGCCCTTTGATTCTACAGTTTCAAAACCAAAAGACGAAGTTCAGAAACCTGCTTATATCGTCAATTCACCAAGCGAAGGCCGTGATGAAGCCTCCACTGGATATGCTTGGTGGGCTGGTAACGCTCGTTTTATTAACCAATCTGGTCGGTTTTTAGGTGCTCATGTTGCCCATGCAGGGCTGATTGCCTTCTGGGCAGGAGCGATGTTGCTGTTTGAAGTCGCTCACTTTGTCCCGGAAAAACCGATGTATGACCAAGGTCTGATCTTAATGCCTCACATTGCTGCCCTTGGTTTTGGTGTCGGGCCAGGAGGTCAGGTAGTAGATATCTTTCCATTTTTTGCGATCGCTGTAGCTCACCTCATCGGCTCTGCTGTTTTGGGTTTTGGTGGCATCTATCACTCCCTCAAAGGCCCGCAAAAACTTCCTGGTTTCTTTAACTTTGATTGGAGCGATAAAGATAAAGTCACTAGCATTTTGGGATATCACCTTATTGCTCTGGGTGTCGCCGCCTTCTTACTTGTCGGTAAGGCGATGTTGTGGGGTGGGTTGTATGACACCTGGGCACCTGGAGGTGGTGCTGTACGCCTTGTTACCAATCCTACTCTTGACCCCAGAATCATCTTTGGTTATCTGTTCAAAGGTTTTACAGGTGGAGCAGGTAATATTGCTAGTGTTGACAACCTAGAGGATTTAGTCGGCGGTCATATTTGGATCGGTTCGCTGCTGATACTTGGTGGTATTTGGCACATTGTTACCAAGCCTTTTAAGTGGACTCACAAAGCCTTTATTTGGTCGGGTGAAGCTTACCTTTCACAAAGCTTGGGTAATGTAGCCGGACAAGCATTTATTGCCACGATGTTCATCTGGTTTAACAACACTGCCTATCCCAGCGAATTTTACGGGCCGACAGTTGCTGAATCTTCCAATGCTCAGGCGCTAGTCTTTCTCGTGCGTGACCAAAATTTAGGAGCAAATGTCGCTTCAGCGCAAGGGCCAACAGGTCTAGGGAAATATTTAATGCGATCGCCAACCGGAGAAATTATCTTTGGTGGGGAAACCATGCGCTTTTGGGATGTCAAAGCCCCCTGGCTAGAACCTCTGCGTGGCCCAAATGGTCTAGATATTGACAAACTTCAGCATGATGTCCAGCCTTGGCAAATTCGCCGTGCTTCTGAATACATGACCCATGCGCCCATTGGTTCCCTGAATTCTGTCGGCGGCTTAGCAACTGAACTCAACTCCTTTAACTTTGTTGGGCCCCGTGCCTGGCTAGCTTCTGCACATTTTGTCTTTGCTCTCCTTTTCTTAGTTGGTCATCTCTGGCATGCCGGTCGCGCCCGAGCAGCCGCAGCAGGCTTTGAAAGGGGTATAGACCGAGAAGATGAGCCAGTTCTATCCATGCCTCCATTAGATTAGTTGGCGATCGGGAATTAGGGATCGGGGATCGGGAATAGGGAATTACTTAATCCTTAAACTCTCCCTTCCCTTCCCATTTCCCAATCCCCAATCCTCTATCACCAATCCCCGATCTCCCCACTCCCCATTAGGACTATGCAGTATTTGCTAAAAAATCAAATCATTGACTCCGTGGTTCACATAACTTTGTTGATGTTTTTTTGTGTGATTTTGTTTTTTTGAAAAATTTTTTTCCTGATTCAGCATCAGGTACATACCTACGACTTTTGTTCTAAATAAGAGTTTAATACTCTTGACTTTTGACTTTTGACTAAGGAAGCACAATCAATGGGATTACCTTGGTATAGAGTTCATACAGTGGTCTTAAATGACCCGGGACGACTTATTGCTGTACACCTGATGCACAATGCCCTTTGTGCAGGCTTTGCTGGTTCGATGCTTTTGTTTGAACTAGCTTTGTACGATCCTAGCGATCCACTACTCAATCCCATGTGGCGGCAGGGATGTTTTTTAATGCCGTTCGTAGCACGCTTGGGAGTGACAAATTCTTGGCAAGGCTGGAGCGTTACAGGTGAAACCTTCGCAGATCCTGGTTTTTGGACGTTTGAAACTGTAGCCATAGCTCACATTGTCTTTTCAGGTCTTCAGTTTCTGGCTGCTTGCTGGCACTGGTTTTACTGGGATCTCGCCACATTCTTCGACTCCAAAACGGGCGAACCAACTTTAGATTTGCCCAAAATTTTTGGCATTCACCTATTCTTAGCTGGTTTACTCTGCTTTGGTTTTGGTGCTTTTCATCTCACCGGTATTTTTGGCCCGGGTATGTGGGTTTCTGACCCATATGGGCTAACTGGTCATGTTCAAGGAGTTGCACCAGTATGGGGGCCAGAGGGTTTTAATCCCCAAAATCCTGGTGGGGTTGTTGCTCACCACATTGCAGCGGGTATTGTGGGAATTATTGGCGGACTTTTCCATATAGTTGTTCGACCCCCCGAGGTACTGTACAGGGGGTTAAGGATGGGAAATATTGAAACCGTCCTTGCCAGTGCGCTTGCCACTTTCTTTTTTGCAGGTTTTGTGGCTGCTGGCAGTATGTGGTATGGAACTGCTACCACACCAATTGAACTGTGGGGACCAACTCGTTATCAGTGGGATCAAAACTACTTCAAACAAGAGATTGATAGGCGAGTGCAAGCTGGTTTAGACGAGGGTAAAACTCTCTCACAATCTTGGTCAGCTATCCCAGAGAAACTGGCTTTCTATGACTATATTGGCAATAATCCTGCCAAGGGTGGTTTATTCCGAGTGGGTCGAATGGTCGATGGAGATGGAGTTGCTCAAAGCTGGCTTGGTCATCTAGTATTCAAAGACCGTGAAGGACGGGAATTGACAGTTCGTCGAATGCCTACTTTCTTTGAAACCTTCCCAGTTGTTCTGACTGACAAAGATGGTGTAGTGCGTGCAGATATTCCCTTCCAGCGAGCAGAGGCAAAATATAGCTTTGAGCAAACTGGCGTTAATGTCAGCTTCTTTGGCGGGACACTTGATGGTCAAACGTTTACAGACCCTATGACGGTGAAGAAGTACGCACGTCAGGCTCTACTGGGTGAACCTTTTAAATTTGACCGCACAATCCACAATTCCGATGGAGTTTTCCGAACTAGTAACCGGGGCTTTTTTGCCTTTTTCCACACTTGCTTTGCTTTGGTGTGGTTTTTCGGACACATCTGGCATGGTTCTCGTGCCATCTACCGGGATGTATTTGCTGGCATTGACCCAGAACTTGATGAACAGGTAGAGTTTGGTGTTTTCCAGAAAGTGGGAGATACAACCACACGTAAGAAGCAAGCAGTTATCTAAAACCCAAGACTGTAGAGACGCTTCAAATAGCGCGTCTCTACAGAATGCTTACACAGAAGGAAAAAATACCATCAAAAATAGTCGGAGGAATTTATGCAAGCACAAAAGTTTCAACCCAAAAAAGTCGCACCTTTACAATATTTATTCAAAAAATTAAATACTGAGGCAGGTAAAGTTACCCCTGGTTGGGGTACTACACCACTAATGGCTGCCTTGATGCTGTTGTTGTTTATTTTCTTATTAATGATTTTAGAGATTGTCAATTCCTCAATTTTGCTTGAAGGAATCAATATGAGTTGAACAAGCTTAAGCAACTCATCACAGGTGGGAGGTAGGAAAAGTAGGGGAAGTAGATCTAAATAATTACTAACCACCAGCAATCAACTATTAACTACTAATCAATAAACTGAGGTATTTAAATGCAACACATTTATTTAGCGTATGGTGAGGGGCAATTTGCCTCAACTGCAACCGGAGTTTTCTTTGGTTTGATAACAGCTGTATCTTTTTGCGCTCTCTTGATAATTTATGCAGCCAACACTTATCCAGCAAATCGAAGGTAATGTCTAAATGTCAAAAAAACAACTACTACTAACCACTAACTACTAACAACCAACAATCAACAAAATTATGAAAAGAATATTTGCTCTGATTCTAGCAATTTTTATTTGGTTTAGCGCTGTTTATACTGCATTGGCAGAAAATACCACATTGGTTCCTTGTTATAATTCACCTGCATTTGTAGAAAGGATGAAAAATGCTCCTGACAGTTATTACACTACAAAGCCATTAAAAGCTTATTCGCAGTTACTTTGTGGTGAGGATGGTCTACCTCGTATCACTCTTGACCGCCTTAGTCTTGCTGTTGACGTAGCAATCCCTATCGCCATATTTCTGTATACTGCTGGTTTTATTGGCTGGAGTGGTCGGTCTTACCTACAGGCAATTAAAAAACAAGATAAAGCAGAAGAAAAAGAAGTGTTTATTGATGTACCGTTGTTCATCAGTTGTATGGTAATGGCTTTATTTTGGCCTATAGCAGCAATCAAAGAATTACTAGCTGGTGAATTAGTTGCTAAGGATGAAGAAATTTCTATTTCAGTTCGCTGAAATAATGTTGAGAGGATATCTGAAAAGTTTGTAACATTACATCAAGTAATTGAGGCAAGATAATTTATACTTCAAGAGATATTCTCTCAACAGTCAGAATAAAAATACAAATTCAATTTAATTGATGTTGGAGAAACCACGATGGAAGCACGTTATTTATTCAGATATCTTTCCAGTGCTCCTGTAGTTGCTACATTGGCATTGATTATTATTTCTGTGATTTTGATCGTATTGAATTATCTATTTCCTGGTTTGCAATACGGCACTTTTTTCCATTCTTTGCCATCGCGCTAACGTCTAGGCTTTTTCAATGATTTCACTTTTTTACGTACTCCCGTTCTAGGCGATCGCCCTTTGGAAAAACTTTTCGATTTACTGAATTTAGCTGAATCAATGCTCTAGAAAAGCTTTTTTGTACTAATCGCTATGACAGAATATTCTAGCAGATCATAAGTACCGCCACGCAAAACGGACTCGCTTTGTTGCCCCCGCAAGCGCTTATTCAACACAGTTTCCAAAAAACCTTGAATAACGCCTAAAGTATAGCTACACTTTCTCGATGAGCCTTGGGATTCTCCGGCAGAACAAAAAGTTTCTTTAGTGTAGACTTTGTAGACGTCTTCAGAGAGTTCTATCTTGTCAATTATGCACAGACGAGTTCCTTGTTTTCCTAAAATCTGATTCATCTTTTCTTTCATTTCTGCCAGAGATAGGGCTGCACCTTTGTTTACTAAATTTAGCTCAAGAGCTAAATTTTTACCTAGTTTGCGACCCGAGGCATTGAGTGCAATTTCAGTAGTTTTTTCACCGAGAGCTTCTTCAAAACCTGTAAGTATTGCTTTGAGAAAGACAATGCTACTGAAATCTCCAAGTTCTGAGCGCAAAGTAACATTTGTAGTGTTTGACATCATATTAATATCCCTCCATTTGTATGTTCAGTGAAATAACAAATATTATTCTGAATTTGAAATTTTGAATTGGAATCTAAAATCTAAGTGCCGAATTTGTGGAGATCCCGTCCTAGCTAAGATTTTGAAATTGTCTGGCAATGGGAGCAACACCAGATTTGGAATTGGAATCTAATATTAGATAGAACGTGCACCAAGCTATTTCAGTAGTATGAACTTCTGACTTTAAGCCTTAGTTAAATTTGTCTGTGAAGTTGGAAGCTAAGGCACAAGCCCGCGAAAAAAATCCCAGCCTTATTAATTCTTCAAGTGTGAGAGATCCCTCGTGGAGATGGCAACAGGCAATAGCCTTGCTGATGAGGAGCCAAAAAAACTGAAAAACAGGCAGGCTTAATAAAACTTTTCGAGTAGCTATGTAGTTGTTTCGACTAACCCAAAAAGCCTGCCTGTTTTTTGCGGCAAAATTCGTTCTTGGCTGGGATTTTTTTAAAGGCTCCCTTCTAAGATGTAAAATCGGCAATCCAAATATCAGTGTAGGGACTATTTTGAATCGAAGCGTCAAGCTAACAAGGGTGCAATCCTAGAAACAGCGCGTTTAATTTGCAAAAATAATAAGCCTTGCTTAACTTCGGCGCCAGCGAGTACCAATAAAACTGCATCAGCGCCACAACTAACCAATACGCCATAGCCTTTTTCACCCTCTACGACAATACGCTCTACAATACCACGAACTAGTTCACCACCAATGCGTTCGCTCAGTGATAGCATGGATGCAGCCATGGCGGCGGTGCGTTCTTCATCCATACCAGCTGGTAGGATAGAAGCTAAAGCTAAGCCATCAGGGCTTGCCAGAGTTGCACCTTGAACATCAGCGCTGTTTAAAACGAAGTTTTGCAGCTCATCTTGTAGCATAGAAACGTTAATCATAACTCTTTAACCCCTATTTTGACGTTTTTTCTCAATAATCTGATTTAAATGACAAAGCTGGGATGCGATCGCACTTTGGCAAGAAAAAACAGACAGGCAGCCGTAGCCAAAACTAAATATTTTTGATTTAAAGGCATTTTCTTATTCCTGCACTTGATGCTAAGGGCTGAAAAAATCAAACCGATATGAGACGGCTTCATCTTTTTTGATGCATGAGAAATGCGTGACAATCGCTGTTGCGATCGCTCTTTTGTTGTCGTTGTTCCCCAGAAATATTCGCGCCAAACTCTCCTAAGATGGTTTGATATTTGTCGGCTAGTTTAGGAGAAGCCTTTCAACTATAATTTCTGATTTACTGACAGTAAGTGGAGTGAACAGTGGGCGGAATTGATTTGATTTCATGTTTGGCTTTTTGAGTAGATAGAGTAAGTTTAACTGACTGGAAATATTGGGAATAACTTTAGTTATTTCAGATATGAAAATTGTATTGTTAAAAAGTGACAAACTTGGAACAATTAAATAATCAAATAATTAAGTTTTCACAAATAAATAAAGTTTTTAATTGTCAATTGTTTTAGTTTTTTGAAGAGATAATGTCAAGATGAATTGAAGAGTGTACTAATACCAATTCTCTGTAAACTAGAGCTTAATACTTGTTAACGATTAACCAGATAAACTAAGGTAGGACTTACGCCAATACCGCTCGGTTAAGGGAGCAGACACTACGCTTCAATTAAAAATGAAAAATGAAAAATAAAAAAATTAATTACTGAAGGTTTTAAATTTTAAATTTTAAATTACCGAAGGGCGATCCACTCCGTGGGAGGGAAGAGGCGGAGGGGCGGGGAGCCTCTTAGCAGAGGGAGGAAATTTCCCCTTTGCTAAGATATCCCAACTCCCTGCTTCTTTTTTTTCCACCTGCCGCATGTTGGTGGGCACGGATCACTGTTGCGTCAACGGGCCGGAACCTGCCAATCGAGCTTTCCTTGCTCATCTGCGTTAGCGAAGCTCCTCCTTTAGGAGGCTCGCTTGCAGATGTTCTAAGATTTGGTTCCAAATTCCCGCTTTTTGCTACCGATCAAATCTTGTGGCCGCACTCTCCCACTTTCCATAACGTTCTGGCAAGTCTCGCCACGGCGGTACTCCGCTTCTCTGTATCCAAACAATGCCATTCACACGTAAGAACCAACTCAATTCGCTTATTGACAAGCAGCGAAATTGTATGTATGATGCATACATTATAGTGAGTCGAGCGACTAATTGACCCAATATGGCTGTTATCAGAGAACACCAGCGCACCTTAAACCTTCTAGGAGCTTTAGCTTTGGGGTTAAGCGATCGCTTTCAGTCTGCGGTCGAAGCCTCGACTGGACATGGCGGAGAAACCCCTGCGGCGCTCGTCACGCTGGGGATGGAACCTGGCATTTCCATCAATACGCTAAGGCAAATTTTGAAATTGTCGCATCCCGGAACGGTACGCTTGATTGATCGACTGGAAAAAGATGGATTCGTTGAGCGACGAGCAGGAGCCGATGGGCGAACGCTCGCTTTATTTCTAACTGAGGCAGGGCAACAGCGACGTAAGGAAATCTTAGCTCAACGACGGCAGCAGTTACAGCTTGCATTGGATTGTTTAACCGAGCAAGAGCAGCAGCAGCTTACAACGTTAGTTGAGAAGATGCTGACTGCAATCACAACGGATGAAACTCAGTCTGACGTAATTTGTCGACTGTGTGAAATCGAAGTTTGTCCACAAGCGTGCTGTCCAGTTGGGCAGCAACATCTTCAGTACGTGGCAAAGGCTTGAATGCGGCAGCGGCGATCGCGTTCGTCTGGCGGTTTTGGAGAATGGTTTCAAAACCCCAAGCGATGCAACTATCTATTGATATCGAACGCAATGCCTAGCTAAACGACTCGAAAGCTATCTCAAAACTTCCATCAACGAGTTGTTCTTAAATATGTATATCGCATACATATAGCTGCAACTATCAAAGCAATCATTTATCCATTTAGTAGAGGACAGGAAACATGACACGCAAGATCGAAATCATCAGCATTCCTTCAAGTGCTGGTGCTTACCGTGCTGGGATCGAGCAAGCGCCAGCAGCGATACGTGCAGTTGGACTTGCCGCCTCGCTTCGCAACGTGGGTTACGACGTAATTGAGCGGAAAGATGATCCGCCGATCTGGCCATCGCGGTACAATCCCGGCGAACTTACGGCATCGAACATCGAGCCTACAGTTGAGTATGTCGGTCACACCCGCTCGCGCGTTGCCCGCGCGCTGGCATCAGGACATCTGCCGCTCGTCATCGGGGGAGATTGCAGCATAGAGATCGGTGTGGTCGCGGCGAACCTTGATGCTGGACATCGGGTTGGACTCGTTTACTTCGACGGACACGCAGACATGAACGTTCCAGGTTCAGTGCCGGATGGGACGGGGGAGTTTTCCGAGTCGCTCGATTGGATGGGGGTCGCCCATATGCTGGGCTTAGAGGGAGCAGTGCCCGCGCTCACCGAGATCGGATCTCGCTGTCCGCTGCTCAGATCGTCTGACGTAGCGATCGTGGGGTTCATCCCGGAGCAGGCATCCGATTTCGAGCGTCAACAGATCCAGACACTTGGCATTCGTGTGGTCGGTTGGGAGACGGTCGCGCGCGATCCATCTGGTGAGAGTGAGAGGCTTCTAGAGACCTGGGGTCATGATCTTGACCATCTTCTCGTTCACTTCGACGTCGACGTTCTTAATTTCCTAGACACGCCAATCGCGGATACAACCGCGTCGCGTGATGTTGGATTGACGCTTCACCAAGCTACGCGCGTGCTTGAGGTACTCATTGCGGATTCACGTTTTTCGGGACTCACAATCACGGAGGTCAATCCCACGCACGGGGCAGAGGATGGTTCCTCAACCCGTGCGCTGCGCGCCTTCGTCCAAAACCTAGCCCAAGCCTTCAGCCGACCTGTTGGAGACTGAGGTGGTCTTAGCAAGGTGACGATCTTGATAGGAGGAAATACAATCTCATCTCGCGATCGCTTTCATAAGTTATCGAACAGATTATTGGCTCTGAATGCTTTCCAGTGGTTTTGGGAGGAGACTGTAGCATCTTGCTAGGAAATCTCTTGGCTCTACGACGTTTCGGACGCTATGGCTTATTTTTTCTTGACGAATATCCAGATTTTTATTCGCCAGAAAATGATGTTTATGGAGAGGTTGCCTCAATGGATCTGGCGATCGCAACCGGACATTAGCGACAGTTCGGCTTGAATATGATTCTATAAATTGGCGATCTCATGATACACAAATTAAGACGTGCTCGACATAATTGAGGTATTGACTGTTGAGTTCTAGTTTTTCGATCTGTTCTAGATGATGCATTGATGCTGCTTGGTCAAATACATTGCAATCCCTTTCTCGTAGTAAGCAGCTTCGTTAATAAAGACAGGAAAAACGATTGATTCACCTTCATAGGTGATTGTCTGTCCATCAAAGGTTAAAAATATCGGGTCGCCAGGATGTAGGGCTTTGTAATCTTTAAACTGCAACTGAGGATGAATCATTGCCTTGAGATCTCCAGTTTCATTTCTGGGATAGTCAACACTCTCAATAGTTTGATAAATGGTGAGTGTATTCTCTCTAGAAAGCGGGGTTCGGTGGTTACAAGCTTCTACATAATCCAGAATTGAATCAACCAGTGCTTCCATTTGTTGAAATAAAGTGGCATCTAGTACACCCTGAGCCACAGGCCCTACTTCAAAAACGCAGCCGAATTGACTAATTGAGTCTAGGTAAGGCGGATTTTCTAGATTCTGTGTGGGCGGACAAAGTATCTTGATGCTTGGATGGATTGATGTCAGATAGGACGCTAACTGTAAGTTGAATAGATGCTGAAGAGCAACAATCAGGGTGAGACCCATATTGGCGGTTGTGGTGTGCAAATCAACAATTAAATCGGCTGGCTGGCTACCCTGTGACCCAAATCTGCGGTAAATTTCTTTGGCTCGTTGTGCTTCGTAAGTAGATAGGCTAGTGTTCTCCAAATCCTGTTGACGAAAACAGCGGTTGAGATCGGTATCCACATACCGTTTCATCAGTTGATGTGCTCTAGGATTAGCAAGCAGCGTACAACTTTCAAAGCCCGAACGCGCAAGTCTCTGGGGCGAGCGTTCATATTTTTTGACCAGATAGATTCCGTTTAGTTCATTGCCGTGGGTGGAACCCACGACTACAACACGCGAGATTTTGCTCATGTGAATAACGATTCCTTTTCTCAGATGAAGATTCGCACTGAGAATGTAATGGTGTTGCTACATCAACAATCAAAACAAAATCCGGCGTTGCATAATAGAGGGATGAATTGAGGTGATCTACTGTGGAATGTCCATAGTGTGGGTCTAGGGAAATTCGTAAGAACGGAAAGCGTAGAGGTAAGCTGCGGGCAAATTTGTATCAAATGCGACCGCCAGTTGCTCGACCTGTACGATCCGCCGAAAGGATATTCAGAAGAGATCAAAAAAGAATGCGTAAAAATGTACCTCAACGGTATGGGTTTTCGCGCGATTGAACGAGTCAAAGGTGTGCATCATACTAGCATCATTTATTGGATTAAACAATTGGGAGAAAAACTGCCGGATGTACCAAAAGAAGATATAGTTCCAAAGGTTGGAGAACTAGACGAATTAGAGACATTCATCGGTTCAAAAAAAACAAAATTTGGTTGTGGACAGCACTAAATCATTTTAGTCAAGGTATTTTAGCGTGGGTTTTAGGAGACCACAGTGCTGAAACGTTTGAGCCATTGTGGGAAATTGTTAAACAGTGGAAAAGTTATTTTTATCTTACCGATGGCTGGAAAGTTTACCCAAGTTTTATCCCTGATGGAGACCAAATTATCAGTCAAACATATATGACGCGAGTGGAAAATGAAAACACCCGATTGCGTCATTATCTTGAACGCCTTCACCGAAAAACTTTATGCTCTTCTAAGACCGAAGAAATGCGCTCGATACTCACTTAAATTATTACTTCACTACTTGAAGTATCAAATTGTACCTACATCAATGATATCATCCCTTCATTCAGCAACGGGCAAAATCCTTATATAATGTCTACGGTTATTTGATTATAATAAATTAACTTAAAACTTATGATAGCCAGATCGGCGATCAACTTTCGACACCTCAGCAAATTTGAATTGAGACAGATAGGTTATTTCATGGAGATCGTTGATGCAGAGCACAGTTTCAGTGAAGCATCTCAACGTCTAAACATTGAACAACCCGCTCTCAGTCAAAGGATTAAATCGCTTGAAACAGTGCTTGGAGTAAAACTGTTCAATCGCAAGCGGCGACCGCCTGAGCTTACAGAAGCCGGGAAAGTTTTCTTCCAACAGGCGCAGCTTGGTTTAACTTACATCGACCGGGCAATTACTCAAGCACAACGAGCGAGTCGAGGTGAGATCGGACACTTAACAGTCGGTATAGGTAGTATAATCGCAAATGGCATTCTTCCTGATGTTCTACGACAGTTCACAAAGAATTTCCCAGATGTGGAACTGGAACTGCGCGAACTCACGGTGGAGCAGGAAATTCAACAACTGCGGGAGCATCGGCTGGATATGGGGTTTGAAAGCATTCCCAGTCCCTACGAGCAGGATACAAGCTTGAGCTTTGAACCAATTATTCAAGAACCCTTTGTGATTGCGCTGCCACAAACCCATCCCCTTGCTACCCAAACCCAAATTCCCTTAAAAGCGTTAGAGAATGAACCGTTTATTTTGCCCTCACTTGATGTTATGCCCTTCTATAAAAAGGTTTTGACGCTTTGCGAGCAGGCAGGCTTTCAACCCAAGATTCAAAACGTACAAGCAACCTGGACAATGACTATTCTCAGCTTGGTTGCATCTGAGCTTGGGGTCGCGATCTTGCCTAGCAATATCCAAAATCTTCAGCGCCAGGGTGTGGTTTATCGCGCCATTCAAAACGCAAATTTGACTCGCCAGATCGCAGTTGTTTGGCAACGAGATAATTCATCAACTGCCTTGCACAACTTCCTTAAAGTCATTAAAGATGTGACACAGCAAAGCGAGTTCCGCCCTCATTCATGAGGAGGAATTAAATTTTCTCGCACTCCCAGTTGGGGGCAGTTAGCAGCTGCATTTAGCTATGCAGAGGCTTTTCAACAAATTATCAAAACTTATGTTGAAACATATCCCAACCCAAAACTTAAAGGCACCACATTTGAGTTAAATTTCTAATAGTTGGGGTCTTTTGTCACGTTTGGGTGCGATCCATCCTTAACTTTCTTCTAACAATGAAGGGCGATCGCTCAGTTTCCCCATAAGCAAAGGAAAACTGGGATAAATAGGGGCAATTACTTGAGTAGACTTTTATTTGATGCAATCAAAGCCCTACTGAAATGTCCGATAGTTTTCCTTTCTCTAATTCTGAGCAACAGCGCCAATGGCATCAGGGTATAAAAGATGCAAATCGCAATAATATTTTCTGCCACTGTCGTACTTGCGGCTATGAATGGATGGATTCAATATTTGACTGTGCGTGTACTAGATGTAACAGCAAAGACATTGAACGTATCTCAGCTTGGCAATTTCCTGATGATTGAATAGTGCGATCGCCTATATCGAGAGTCGCGTTCGGTATCAGAAATACTGACAGTGATCTGCCTTAATCGCCTTCTCTTCCAAGAACCAGAGCGAATCTACAATGCCCTCTGCCTCTGGGATAAGCTGTGATTCGGTCACGTCAAACGTGGCTGCTGCAAGTTGACATCCGTAGAATCGCACGTTACCCGTCCGTTTCACCAACTTGATGAAATCATAGATCGCAAGCGGATCGCCGTCACGCCGCACTCTGTCCTTGAACCACTCTTCTTCTGTAGCGTGCTGGCGATCGATTTTGACCGCCTTAGCACCCTGCTCTGTTAGAACCCGCACTGCCCATAGCACAAACAAAATGTTAACTTCAACGCCCTGTTTCGCTGCAACATAAGCAAATGTCAATGGCGTGTAAAGCCGATCGTATGCGTCATCTCGAATAACAATAGCCATCTTTTTCATGGTGATTTTCCTTCGATTGGTCAACAGATATCGCAAAAAACTAGCAATCAGAATTGAGCGCATTGAACTGTAGGTTAACCCTGAATTGCTCAGGCTTATAGAACTTCTCCCACGTCGCCTATCGCCGTAACTCTATACTTGACTATTTGCCTTAAATATGCAATGACTAAGACACTAGGATTTTTGACTAAAGCTCCAGGCGATACCTGCTGGTACAGCCAGGTTACTTCCACTAGCACCGTGGAAAAAATCTGCACAAATTGCAACCATTCGAGTGGATTGTTGCGAAAACCCGATCGCGAGTGAGAAACCACCCCCAATTGGAATCCGCCAAGCCAAGGAATTAAAAGGTTTGCTCGTTTTGTGTGTATTTATGCGTTCCCCATCACCCTATCACCCTATGGATGTGCTTTCGGATATACTGCGGGTCATCCGATTTTCTGGGGTCATTGACCTGCGTCCAGAGTTTTCTGCCCCCTGGCTCATTGAGACCCCCTCTTGCTCAAACTTCGCGCACACGATCCAGTCTGATACAACCCATATTGTTCCTTTTCACATTGTTGCGGAGGGGAACTGCTGGGTAAAAGCTAAAACCAATATCTGTCAGGCACTTTCCCCTGGTGATATCATTATTTTTCCGCACGGAGATGCTCACATTTTGGGCGATCGCCTTGAGGGAGCACCGATCCCGATTGCTGAATTGCTGCCTGCTCCACCCTGGCAAGAACCCCCAACCCTGACCTATGGCGGTGGTGGGAAGATAACTCGCCTAGTGTGCGGATTTTTGCAATGTGAGCAACTGGTACTGCATCCCTTCCTAAAAAGCTTGCCAGGGTTCATGCACATTCAGGTGTTTGCAGATCTGACTGCACCACTCCTGAAAACTGGTGTCCAGTACATTATTCAAGAAGCAGACTGTGTTCAACCAGGAAGTGTGTGTTTATTGACCCGACTGGTGGAACTCATGTTTATTGAAATTCTGCGGAACTACATGCAAAATTCCCCGAAAGAACAAATGGGTGGGGTACTTGCCCTGAACGATCCAATCATCGGTCAAGCACTGAACTGGATACATGCAGATCCTGCTCATCCCTGGACGGTTTCTGAACTAGCTAGACAGGTTGGTGTTTCCCGTTCAGCCTTGGCGACCCGCTTTAGTGAACTTCTAGGGCAACCGCCGATGCAATACCTCACACAATGGCGGCTCCAGTTAGCAGCTCACCACCTGCAAAATACAGACGAGAGCATTGCCAAAATTGCCAGTCAAGTCGGTTACGAGTCAGAAGCCGCTTTTAATCGTGCGTTTAAGCGCTATGCAGGAAAGCCTCCTGGGGCATGGCGTCATCACTGGGGGTTAATGTAAGCAATTTCATCCTAATAGGGGTAAAAGTGGCGTAACGGCTCTTAGTCTTACTAACAAAGGGTTACAAAAATAAAATTGCTCTTTAACCCAAAATTCTCACAATGCGATCGCTATCCTTGCAATTACTTGTTGGAGTCGTAGCCTTGGGCATATTCAGTATCGGTCAATCCCAGGTTGTGGATGTTGGTCATGGGTGATGGGGTGTGAAGGGCGATCGCACTTGAACTAAATTACTCTTGCTGCTACTTTACCTAATGCTGTCTCCAAATGGTTGGTAAATTGGGAGGAGCGATCGCACCCGAACATAAACCCCTATTTGTCAAACTCTTGATGTCAGACACTCTTAGCCTGGCCTGAAAACTTTTATTCGAGTTGAATCAGAACGCCAAATTCTCAAGCACAATCATTAGGACTAGTATTTGATTTTTGAAAAGATACGTAGGGGAGGCAAAAAGGGGTGTGGATTTTCCTCCCCCTTTATTGCCGTTGCGTTACGCCAAAGGCTAACGCACCATTCTATATTTTTGGTGCCGTACTCTCGCCGATCGCACACTTTACGTGTACTTAGATTTTTTCAATCATCAAACCGGATTCCTATATCGAGACCAAATGTTTGAGAACATGGCGCAAGCTCAGCGACTCTGCTCTTTTGGACTAGACACACTTAAGCAACTTTTTAGAATGAAATAACCCTGCATTTAACTAAGTTTTACTCAGTTTGAAAAATCACTGGGGTAATTTATGACGCCTAGTTTTTTGTTCGCGAACATCATCCGGGAATCAGCTTCTTTTTGTCCAAAGTCCAAAAACAGGGAAGCCCAGGAGGGTCATCAATAGGGTCTACAGGTGAAGTTCCTCCACCACCTACGATTTTTACAGCTTCCGCAGCTGTAATTTCTTGCTCAATAATTGATTCACTATGGTCTAAATCCAAGATTTGTAGTTTAGAGGAATGATTCATGATAATCACTCAATAGACTATGTTCACCTTAGAGGTAAAATCACTTCTGTTTAATTTTCTCTCAAAGCGTAATTTTTTTTACCAATTATGTCATTTATTCACAAAAGTTTATATCTTTAACTAGGCTGTAAATTTAACCAGCGCAGCTAGTTGATCTCTGCCAATAACTGTAAGTCGTGACAGTAGGCGCACTAGCAACGAGGATTACCTCCCCTTTGGAATTTTTTACCCACCCAGCAGCTTCAATAATTTTTAGTGGTGTGGGATTAGGAGAATTTTTTACAACAACTCGACTGTTACCATTGTTATGGTAACGAGTGAGTGTTACCCAATCAACTTGGGGTGTGTCACTGTTAAAAGCAACTCTTGGATTAAGTGGCAAGCCACCACGTCCGGTGACTACAAATTGGCTTTGATTTTTAGCAGTAGTTACTTGGCAGCCTTGGGCAATTTGCGGTTCACTTAGTTCGGTTGGCAAGTTTATTAATCCTCGATTGGGGTTAATATCGGGAGTGTTGATGGTTATTTGACCATTTAAATTTGGGTTTGTTTGAGAAATTGCCGTAATGTCGCTAGTTACTAAGCTTTGAGGGTCTAGTTGAGTTGGGTCGTTGTTTCCCAAAAGTCTCACAAGGTCTTCTCGACTACGCGGTGTTAGACCAAAAATACCAGTAGCGTTGATTGTGACTATTCCCCCTTCACCATCGTAGGCATTGGCAGTGATGTCGTTGTTTTCATCAGGGATGGTAACGATAAAGCCATTAGGGGCATTGATGGTGATGTTACCCCCGTCTCCACCCTGTTGGTTAGTGCCTGCGGTAGCAGATATCCGACTGTTACCGTTTAGTAACAATAAATTTGGGTTTTGTAACGAAATATTGCCGCCATTACCGGATGCCGTTTCAGCGGTAATTTCCCCAAGGTTGTCCAAGCGAATGGAACGAGATCGTAACTGAAGGTTGCCTGCACTCCCTGACCCTTGAGAGCGAACAAACAAGCCACTGTTAGCAGATTCATCCTCAACAAAATTGTTACCAATTCGGACAAACCGTTTAAAGGGAGCACTGCCAGATATAGTGACCCTATCAGTAGTATTAACTGTGATATTACCTGCAAAGCCACTGCTGCCTGTGAAAGCATTGGTAAGGATTTGTCCACCATTAACAGCTTCCAAAGTATTTGCATTCACCGTGATATTGCCAGCATTTCCCTCACCTATAGTGCGGGCATCTACAACTCCATTGTCTGCTACCCGAACGAAAAGCACTGGTATCAATAGTGATGTTTCCTCCCTGTCCCTCATTAGTGCTACGTGAAAATAATCCACTTGCTGTTCTATTAATGCCAACTCCAAAAACATTAACTGCATCGGAAGCATTAACCCATATCTGTCCACCCTTTCCTTGACCAAAAGCAGCAGTAGATATCTGCGCCCCATTTCCCACAATTAACTGCCCAGTAGTAATTGTTAAGTCTCCGGCATTGCCAACATTTTCTGTTTGAGTAAATAAAGCGCTAGGAATTTGCTGCCCATTCGCTAATGTTCCTGTTCCCTGCAATTCCACCAAATCACTAGCAGTCACCAACAAATTTCCTCCCTGCCCTTGATCGAGAGTACGAGTTAATATTTGTGCCCCATCCCGGACACTCAAGCGACTGGTCTGAATTGTTAAGTTCCCAGCACCTTTAGCACCTAAAGTTTGAGTAGATAAGCTGCTACCAGCACCAACTAGTTCCACGGAATCGGCAGCGGTTACAGATAAATCTCCCCCCTGTCCCTTGCCTAGAGTAGCAGTTGATACTCGCGCTCCATTCTGAGAACTTAACCGTCGAGTGGTAATCGTCAAATTTCCAGCATCTCCCTCACCTTGAGTTTGAGTAAACAAGCCGCTTTTTGTTTTTCCTGCTAGTTCCACAAACTCCGAGGCTCGAATGCTAAGATTTCCTCCCTGTCCCTTGCCTAAGGTACCAGCTCTTATCCTTGACTCATCTCCCTGGATACTCAACTGCCCGGTTTCAATTGTTACGTCTCCCCCAGATCCAGTCGCTTCTTCTAAAACATCGGCAGTAATCTGCGAATCTTCAGTGAGAGTAACCCCCTTTATTGTGCGGATAAACACTTCTCCACCAGTCTCTGTACCTTGTGTGTCGGCAAAAATCAACGAGCCTTGAGTTAAAGCCAAATTATTGCCCTGAATCTGAACATCACCACCGCCAGCACCGCTAACATCGATATACGCTCCGTCTTCCAACCGAATATTACCAAAATTATTTACAGAGCCGTACCCCAGTACCCAATCGTTATCTTTCTGGTTTAAGCTCACTTCTCCAACAGCAGCTACACTACCTAGTTCAACCCGTCCTCCTGAAGCTGTCAGATTCGGTTGTTCTAAAGCCGCTTGCCGATCTCCCTGCAACGTCATATCACCGCCCACTAGTGCCAAAGTTTTACCAGGTTGCACTTTTAGGTCAGATCCCTGTACGCTAATACCTCCTGCTATTTCCCCAAATTGCAAGCCAATGGGAACACTCACAGTTAGCAAAGGTGTACTTTGGGGAGCGATCGCACTAAACAAAGTGCCATCTGCAAACTTGAGGTGACTTGCTGTACTTGCAATCAATGAACCCTTGATGTCTAATTGGGCATTTGGTCCAAAAATAATTCCATTCGGATTGAGAAAAAACAGGTTAGTCGAGCCATTGGCTGTAATCAGACCGTCAATGATAGAAGCAGATTTACCCCTGACGCGATTGATGATGTTTTGAATATCTGGAGCATTGTTGAAGTTAGCCTGAGTGCCAGTGGGTATAGAAAACTGCTCAAAACTGTGGAAAAGATTACTGCCAGCTTGAGTTCCTCCTTCAATAGTCCTAATATTCTCCTCTAATTTGACAGTGGAATTATTGGGTAGAGTGTCATCAGGGGTAATTTGAGCAAAGGTGCAATCCCAAGAATAGATGTATGCACTACTAATTGATAAAGAAATTACTAATTTTAAAAGCCAGTAAGAACCGCGTAAGTTTTCAGCCATTTTTTCTGAGTAGATAATATTTTTGGCAAAGGGCACCCAGAAACAGGAGAATCCATCGTCGTTCTTCAATTAAGATTGGTAACTACTAACCCTACTACTCTGTCAAGCTAGAACCCCAGAGACTTTTCGCCCACAACGAGGGAATGAAAATCTCTTTCCCTTTCCCCTTTCCCCTTTCCCCTATTTTCAAGCTAGTTTTGAGGGTTTGTAGTAAGCACCAAGCGTGCTTAAAAATTCAGGACTAAAGTCCTGACTACGAACTTTGCGATCCATCAATTCAAATTTGACAAACTACTACTCTACAAGAAGCCCTTCGGGTACTCTACCTTGAGCCGTGCTGCGCGCGTTTACACCAGTCGCACCCTGCCTTAAGCCGCCCTGCGGCACTGGCTCACTACTAACAGCCATAACGCGAAATTACGTTTAATCAACCCGATCAACTTATCAACAAACTACCTAATCAAAGGTTATCTAAGTTAATTCATAAGCACCACTTTTTCCCAAACTTCGATCATCATATCAGATGACTGCAAGCCCATTTCTGGAAACTTTTAAAGAATGTAGAGACCGTAAATTTACGGTCTCTATAAGAATTTTTGGTAATACCATTTCACAAAAACTCTGATACAAATACAGAGAGTAGAGACGCGAAATTTCGCGTCTCTACAAAATTTATATGTATTGTGATTAACGTGAAACGGTATAACGCATAATTAATTGCTGGAGATGTCTAATGCAAATCTTTGATAGAGCTGTCGCTGCTGTCCCACGAGATTTTAGATGATTTCTCCACCAACTACGCCATTTGTCTTTGCATTAACTCGGCAAATAATCCTTCGCGTGAAGCCAGTTCTTCAAAACTTCCCTGTTGCACAATTCGACCTGCTTGGAGTACATAGATGCGTGTAGCCGAACGAATTGTACTCAGTCGGTGAGCGATCGCGATTCGAGTAACCTTCAGCTGCTCTAAACTTTCACTGACAATCGCCTGAGTCCTATTATCTAAAGCACTAGTAGCCTCATCAAAGAGCAAAATCCGGGGTTTCAATGCCAAAGCACGAGCAATCAATAGTCGCTGGCGTTGTCCTCCAGAAAGATTACCACCACCTTCACTAACCACAGTATGCATCTCCATTGGCATGACAGCGATATCTTCGGCTAATCCAGCCATCCGTGCTGCTTCCCAAGCTTCATCGAATGTAATCTGTGCGCCACCAGCAATATTCTCGAAAATCGATGCTGACTGAAGTTGACCATTTTGCAACACCACACCCAGCTGTCGGCGCACAGCATCTACATCTAACCCAGATAGGTCTTGACCATCGTAAAATATGCTACCTGCCTCTGGAGTTTCAAATCCAAGTAATAATCGGAATATAGTCGATTTACCGCTTCCAGAACCGCCAACAAGAGCAATAAACTCCCCAGGGTCTGCATAAATATTGACATCATCCAGTATCAGTGGCCCATCATTGCGGTAGCGAAAAGTAACGCGATCCACAACAATTCTGCCAATGAGTTTACCAGGATCGGTTTTGCTGAGATCCACTTCTGGTATAGTTTGCAGAATTGGCTGGGTACGTTTCCACTGCGGGACAACTTGTAAAATTTCAGTAACTGTATTGCTCAGGTTTGTTGTTCCTCTAGTAAAGTTGCCAAAGGCTGTGTGAAAAGCCAGGAAAGTGCCAAGGGATAGTCCGATCTCTCCTTGAGTCTGAGATTCTTCTAGCAGTTTGGCGGTAAACCAGAACAGTACTCCAGAAGTGACTAAAGGCATCACTGTATTGAAAAAAACAACCGCGTCTTCCACTTTTTGCGTGCTCAGTTCGAGCTTCACTTGCCGAGTGTAGTTTTTACTCCACGCGGCGAAGGCACGTTCTTGTCCTCCAGCAACATGCAGTTTAGAAATGCCATTGATGAGCTGCACTGTCTGTCCAAAAATATTTCCTCGCACTTCCAGTAGCGGATGCATTTTGCGGACTAGAAGTAAACCAGAAATTATCGTCACAGCGATCGCCACTATGGTGACAGCAACAGCAACTAGGGCTAATTTGACGTTGTAGTAAAATAACTGCCCCAAGTAGAACAATGTGAAGAAACTGCTAATGAGATTAATCAGGGTTCTGCCACTGAGTTGACGACGGATCGTACTCACTGATGATACGCGAGCTTGCAGATCTCCTGTTGTGTACTGCCGAAAAAAGGATATCGGCAAGTTCAGCAACCGATCCCATACAGCTGCCTGAGTCGAAGCGTCCCCAGCTGTTTCCATCCGCAAGATCGCAAACCCCTGAGTTAGCTGAAATAGGGCTGTGCCCAAAGCAGCAACCAACAACCCCAATCCAATTTGCAGCAATAACCCCCTGTCACTATCTGGAATTGCGTTGTCCATGATAATTGCAGTGGCTTGGGGTGTAAGCATTCCCAAAAGCGTGACGACAATACCAGTAAATACAATGACAAGCAAGTCTCTCTTACGTCCTTTCAGAGCAAACAAGAGTATATCGAAAGCTTTGATTGCTCGATCGGGCAAAGACCGATAAAACGTATAAGCAACGGGAGCCAGTGTAGAGGCTATGTGCTCATCTACCCTGACGCGGTTTTGCTCAACTGGGTCAAAGATTTCATAGCTAGTTGGAGTTAGGGGCAGCAACGCCATCGGTCGGTTATCTTGGTGGGTGTAAGCTACTAGTGGGCCGCAATCCTTCTGCCACCAGTTGTCCCGCAACAGTACCCGCCGCATTCGTACCCTTGAAGCCCGGACAATTGCCTCCAAAGGCTCCTTTACTCGTTTAAGATTTTCGGAGCGAGCAGGAGGGCGAATTTTCACGCCCATAGCTTTGCCTACCGCACCAGCAGCAACCAACAAAGGTGCACCTTCTAGAAAAAAATCGACCTTTTGGTAATTTAGCGTTGATGCCAGTTCTCCTAGAGCTTCCGCTGTTACTTGATGATTTAAACGCTGGCGATCGCGCAACCGTTCCAATTCTTCCTGTGCTTCTTGTTCATCTAAGAAATGAATGCAGTAGAGTATTTGAGTATGAAGTTGGGATAATCCTGCAAAAATAGTCTCTGGGTTGCGAATTTCTGAAGTAGCAACAGTTGTAAGTTGCACCTCCTCTTGAGCTTCTAACCACATCGCACAAGTGAGAGGAAAAATTCTAGCTGCACTTGTTAAAGCCAGTTCCTCATACCCCAGAAAGCGGACAGTCCCTTGCCGCAACTGTACCCAACAGACAACACCTAATTCAGGTTGGAAAGTCTGACCTTGATTGAGAGTAAATCGTGCTGGCAAAGCAGCCTTGACTTGAATTGCAGGTGTAGCAACATAAGAGAGTGCAGTACTAAGTTGCCGCAACCAATTTTCAATCCAAGCGATCGCCCTATCATCTGCATTGGTTGTTAATTCTCTGAAATATTCAGGCTGTAGGTGTAGCAATTGTGTCTCCCCTATTGGCACTGCCAAAATTTGATGGTGCTGAAAAGAATTGGCAGCAGTTCCGAAAAGAGCCTCTCCCCGACCAATGCTACATAGATAACGACGAGTGCCTTTAATCACACCATTTTTAATAGTGACGACAAACAATGCTATGGAACCGGACTGAACTACCCAAACCCTAGAAGGATCATCCAGCAGTATTGGTTCATTGGCTTTAATTTCGTATATTTGCCCCCGCATTGTCGCTTCGCTCCAATTTTAAATACAAAAATTGATTTTTAATTTTTAATTACGTCTAATGTAAATTAGCCGAACTCACTTTAAGCCGCACCAATTAATAGATTGATTGCAAAATTCAGTTTTATGGTAGTAACGACCACAGATAAAATTGGTCATTGGTCATTGGTAGCTTTATTCCCTATTACCTATTACTGACCTTTATAAATTCATATTAGACATAAATTATTTTTGACTTTTGACCCTTCGCTGCGCCCCTTGGGCATGCTTTTGACTTTTGACTTTTTTAAAGTGCTTCTCCTTCAGTGCGGATTAACCGCGAGTAAACACCTTCGACTTGCCACAATTGTTGGTGAGTGCCGCGTTGTACTACTTTTCCGCGTTCCAAAACAATGATTTCATCACAGTCGCGGATAGTACTTAAGCGGTGTGCCACAATAATGCAGGTGCATCCCCGTCGCCGCAGATTTTCATCAATAATTTTTTCTGTCTCCACATCTAAAGCGCTGGTCGCTTCATCCATGATGAGAATGGAGGGATTGTTTACCAAAGCACGGGCAATTTCCAAACGTTGTCTTTGACCACCACTTAAGTTAGCAGCACCTTCTATTAGTTCTGCATCTAATCCTCCAGCCATTGAGAGAATCACATTGTCAATAGCTGCATCTTCACAAGCTCGCATCAGGTTTTTGTCTGATATCGTGACATCCCATAGGGTTAAATTATCTCTGACAGTGCCGCCAAATAGGAGGATTTCTTGTTCCACCATTGTGACAGAGTTAGTAAGTAATTGGTGGGGAATCTGCTCTTTTGGTTTACCATCAAACAGAATTTCGCCTGCCCAAGGTTGGTAAAGTCCGCTTAAGAGTTTAGCAATGGTAGACTTACCAGAACCGCTTCCACCTACTAAAGCTACTCGCTGTCCTGGTTTAATTGAGAGGTTAAAGTTTTCAATCAGTGGTGCTTCTAGACGACTATAGCCAAATACGATGTTTCGCAACTCCACATAACCCTGTAATTTGGGTAGAAGCGAGTGGTCAGAGGACGGAGAAAGGGCAAGGGGTAAAGGCAAAAGGGAAGAATCTTCCCCTTGTCCTTTAACCTTTTCCGTTTTCCCTGTATTTATGCTCCTCTGCTCTACTTGTGGCGCGATGGGGTTATTTAGCACATCATCTAAGCGAATTAAATTACCCTCTAGTTCTTGAAGATTACTGCCAAAGTTGACGAGATTGTTGACGGGGTCTTGGAAATTTTGCATCAGGCCTTGAAAGGCTATGAGCATACCGATACTGAGATGCCCATTCATCACCCGTAAACCGCCTACAACCAACAAAAACATTGAAGAGAGGGCGGACATGAGCATGGGTAAGACAGAAAATATCTGGTTTGTTGTCCCCAGTTCTTGCTGAGAATTGATAGCTTTGGTGTAGTAACCTGACCACCGGGAAAAGAAATCAGATTCTAACCCAGATGCCTTAAGAGTTTCTATACTTTGGAGAGCAGCAATGGATGTGCCAGCAGCTTTACCATACTCTTGTATCAATCGCTGATTAGCGTCTGTGCGCTGTCGGGAAATCCATCGTAAAGTTATTATATTTACAGCAGCAAAGCTGGCTGTAATCAAAGTCAGTACCCAATCATATTGGAACATAATTAGGGCATAAAAAATTACCATAACTGCATCAATGGCAGTAGTCGCCAACTTTCCCGAAAGGACATCAGCGACTTGGTCGTTAAGAGTGGTGCGATAACTGATTTCTCCAGCAAATCGTTGGGCATAAAAACTAATAGGTAAGCGCAGGATGTGCCAGAGAAAGCGGCTGGACATTCCGACAGCTAGCTTAATTTTCAGGCGGCGCAGGTAGCGTAGCCGCAGTAGGGTTAGCGACCCTTGGAGTATTGCGGCGATCGCCATTGCCAAGAGTAATGGACGCAGCCAATGCTGACGTTGCTGCACCAAGATATCATCTACAAATATCTGGCTAAATACGGGAATCGCCATCCCAATCGTGGTTAAGAAAAATCCCGCAATCATGCAGTAAACTAAAGCACCAGCAGAACCCTGGAGTCTTTCCCATAGCGATAAAATTATGCTGGGTTGGCGACCACCTTTAGTGAACTCCTCGCCTGGTTCCATCACCAGCACTACTCCGGTATACCCCTCGTCAAATTCCTGTAGGGAGACATGACGCGGGCCTGTAGCAGGGTCATTGAGATAAACACGCTGTTTGCTAAATCCCTCTACTACCAGAAAGTGGTTGAAGTTCCAGAAGACAATATAGGGAGGGTGCAGATCCTGAAGTTGCTTCAGTTCCTTCTTAAAACCTTTCGCCTGGAGTCCATAATTTCTAGCGGCTTTGAGCATGTTAGATGCCTTACTACCATCACGAGAAACGCCGCACTCTCGACGCAATTCTGGCAGTGGCACAATTCTTCTGTAGTAACCTAAAATAATGCCCAAAGCAGCAGCACCACATTCCACTGCCTCCATTTGCAACAATGTAGGAGTTTTGACGCGCAAGACTCTAGCTTGTAGTAGTTTTTGTAGGTACTGCCAAGGATGAATCGGTGTTGCTAACGTTGGATTAGTAGATACCACTGAATTCCCTCAAGATAGGTAAAACAAAGGTGATAGGAGCGCGTTCTTCTACCTTGACTCGCACAACAGTAGTAGTCCCAGGAGATATTTTGAGATGCGGCCCGGTGGAAGAAGACCACTTGTAGCCACTAAAAGTTTGAGAATCTAGTTCCAAATCAGAGAATACTTGCATTAAACCAGCTTGTTTTTCAGATACCAAACCTTCCACCACTTCTGGATTGCCTACCTCAGACGCAGCGGCTTGTTTTGTAATTGGAAACCGAGAGATACTGTTTACAGAACCCACAATACCGCCAAAGCGTTCCCGCTTAACTGTTTGAGGGGTAATTTGGATTGTCATACCTGCCTGAATTTTCTTGCCATCGGCGACCGGAAAATAGGTTACACTAACTAGCTTACTAGATGGTGTCTCGGCATCTATGCTTGCTAGGCGGGTTCCTCTATCGACAACCTGTCCTGGTGTAACGGTTATTTCCAGAATGCGTCCTGAGTGTTGACTGATAATTTGGCTATTGTTGCCTAGTTCTAGTTCTAATTTGGCAATCTCTCGCTTGACTTCTTGAATCTCTTTTTTCCGGGTAGTTGCATTTTCCAGGTCTTGTTGAGCCACAGAAGCTTGTTTGCTATCCAGTTCTTTCAACTTAGCTTGCAGTTCAGAGATTGAACTGAGGTTTTCGCGATAGTCTTTCTCTTGTTCAGTCTCCTTAACATCTAGTTCTTTTAACTTGGCTTGAAGTTCAGAGATTTTTTCAAGATTTTGCAAATATTGCTGTTCTGCCTCTAAAGCATCATCACCTGAAATTGCTCCTTCTGTCTTGAATAGCTGTCTGCGGATTTCCATTCTCTGCTTGTAAACGGAAGTCAATGCTTGGGCTTCTCGGAGACGTTGCTGCAAGCCTTGGCGTTGCAACCTAATAGAGACACTGCCTTTAGTTTTAAGGAGAGGCGTCAGGGCTTGCAATTCGCGGATGCGTTGCTGAAGATATAAGCGTTGTTGCTGCATCGACCGTTTATCTTGTTCCAGCCGCAATCCTTGCAGCGAACCTGCGGCTTTATCTTGTGACTCTAGTTCTGTCAATTTAGATTGCTGTTGCTGTAGCTGCTTGCGGAGTTCAGTTTGGTCAATCGTCGCCAGCACCTGCCCCTTTTTGACGATATCTCCAACTTTGACATTGAGAGCTATTAACTGCCCTGAACTTTTCGATTGCAGCGGTACAACTTTGCTTGGGTAAATTAGTACCCCTCGACCCTCAACAGTGATAGGGATGCGTCCATAAATACTCCAGATGACAGCTACTCCTACCAAGGAACCCAAGGTGACTAGAGGTAGCCAGCTTCTGGGGCTGACTACCTGCATGAGCTGGTCTAGTCTTTCAGGAGAGGATAGGCGGTCTAGTGATTCTTTTCTGAACAGGTTGCGCTTTTGGTTTAACATTTTTCTTCGCCCCCTAAATCTTTAGATAACCACCCACCGAATAGGGGGAAAAACTTTCTTAGAAAGTATTTCCATTTATCACGATTCTCGCAACACTAAAAGTAGGGTGTTCTTATTGCTTAAACAATGCTTTTTCTAAGGTTTACTTTCTCAATATTAGGAGCTAAATAATTAATAAACAATGCAAAAATTTTAGGTAGATACCCGCAATTTTTTTGATTTTAATGATTCATTGAATGTGTTCTATTTATCTGAAGCATATGAACTTTAAAACGACAAAATTGAGCGTTGTCTTTAACAACGCCCAAAGTTTAAGTGGACTATTTTTGCAATTAATTAATAGCCCTAAATTTTATACTGAAACATTTTTTAGATGTTCCTGCATCCAATCAAATCTTTTTCCAGCCAGTGCCATGCTATCTAAGATATTTAACTCCAATTCATCTTCATATTCAATATTTTCATCTAGTGGCTGACCTTGGCTATAAACTCGCCGACTATAACCCAATCGGGTGTACATTCCCTGCAATCTATTGGAAAGCAAAGTAGCAATCACTCGATAAAAACGAGATGCAAATCCTACATCTTGCTGCAATTTTGCTGCTAGTTGCTGCCGGGAAATTGATAAAACAAGGGTATCTTCAACTGTCTTGATAGTTGCAGAGGGTAGACGACCATCGATAAAGGGTGTTTCCCCTACGATTTCGCCTTTCGATAATCTTGCTATCTCTCGACTGATAATTTCGCTATCCTCGATCGCTGCAAAAGCACGAGCCAAGGGATTGCGCTCATCAAGAGAAATAGACAGTGACATTGTTCCACCTAAGAGAATATACAGCGCATCTACAGGGCCTCCTTCACGGATAAGTACTGTGTTAGCAGCAATTTTTTGCTGAGTTCCACACGCCATCATCCAATCGATGTCACTACCGTGCAATTCCCCTAAAACACACAGCACATCCTTTAGTGGTTGACCTTGTGCGAGGTTACTACGACCGAATTGATTGATGATGCTTTGCAATCTGTCTGAGAGCATAATCGCGATCGCTCGATAAAAGCGCGTCGCAAAACCTACATCATGCTGCAATTTAACTGCTAATTGTTGTTGGGAAATCGACATCACAAGCGACTTTTCTACAGCCTTAACTGTAGTGGCGATCGGACAGATACCAACAAAGGGAACTTCTCCAACTACCTCGCCGCTTGATAACCTAGCAATTTCCCGACTTGAAGATTCACTACCCTCTATGACTGCAAAAGCACGAGCTAAAAAATTATTATCAGATTGGGATACATTAACTGTTAAAGTTCCATCTAGTAGGATATGTAGGGAATCGGCAGCTTTTCCTTCCTGGATGAGTACAGTACCAACAGGTATTTCTCTTTGGCGACCTGTCGCAATCATCCATTCTATATCACTGTTAGTTAATTCTTTGAGCAAAACTTCTGTCATAACTTCAACTTTCCTATGTTCTATTAACAAAAACTTGGAGAAAAATCTCAGAGGCGCACCAGAACGCAGAGAAAGTTTGAAACTCTATAATTACAAACTTTTCTGTAATTTCTCTAGAGTTTTCTGAATGCGAATATTTGCCTCTGCTGAAGCTAATTCTTCTAAGGTTAAGTAGGTCAAGCTCATTAACATTAGAGGTTGAATATTGCTGTTGATCAACTCGTCTACATGTTCACTATCAAAGCACTCCAAATTCTCTGCGGCAGTTTTCAGCAATGCTTGTAGAATCTTAAAAGCGCCATCTGAAAGCGGTGGCTGACCTCGGTAATTTTCCAGCCTCCCTCCTTCTCGATAATTGGGAAATGACTCCAATCCCAGAAAGCGCAAAAACCAATCGGCTCGATAGTACCCACAAGCAGCAACAATCCCCCTGTAGTCAGCAATTAGTTCATCGAGCATATTATTTCGCATCGAGTTAAACATGCGACGCGTGAAGTAGTGGGTACATTCATGTTCCAGCCGAATTGTTAGGGAATAGCGCAGCCATTCGGTTTCTTCAAGTCCCATATCACTGGCTGAAACATTGCTATAGGGGCCATCACTTAAAATAATCAACCTATCCTGATAAAGCTCTTTTTGGGATTTAATTCGCTGAAATTCTTCCTTCCATCTACTTTCGGAACAATTACCAGCATTGCGAGTTTCCCATTGTTGGCGAAAGGCGCGAATTCTGTCCCAGTTATTAAACCCACTGATCGTGCAGGCTCCCATAGAAGCAGAAACTGGTAATGGTTCATTCCGCATAGCCAGCGCCTGTACCAGAGAAACAAAGTCCTCTCGGTTCCCAGCAAGTAAAACCGGAATTGCTCCTGCGAGGCTTTGATGCACAAACAATTGCAGTTTATCTGGTTGTTGCAAAACCAAACCAGTCGCCTCAGCCATCCCATCCACCGACATCCCTTTACGAGTAGCAGCATTATAGGGAATAGTTTGACTGATACTTGCTTTGATCGGAAAGCGAAACTGTACCAGTCGCTGTTTCAGGGTTTCAAATGCTCCTATATCTCTAGCTTCAAGAGCGTATTTTTCCCAAGCCGAAACATGGGCTTCTGGTGGAAGCGGAAAATTAATGGGATGGTTGAAGTTGTTGCAATTAAAAACGTTATGATTGTATGCCAATAATTCCTCTACTTCTGAAGCATTGGCTCCGAAGTAGGCAAGAACATTAGCACGAAATAATTTTTGATTGAACATGGTTAGTAGTTAGTGGTTAGTGGTTAGTAGTTAGTAGTTAGTAGTTCATGGAGAAAATCATGAACCATCAACAACTAACACCCAAAAACTAACAATTAACAAATGACCAATGACTAATGACTAATGACTAAACCAGCAATCTGCTCAGTAATTCCTTTCATTGTTTTACTGATAGGATGCTTGGAGTAACGCAGACAGAATATTCCCTTGCTCCCTAGCTGCACCATCTCTTCTGACAAGGGCAAAATACCTGCTACTGAAATGTTGTAGGTTTTTTCTACCTGTTTTTGCAAGTCTGTAAAATCAAACGCTGGTAGCGCTTTATTAACTACTAACAGCATTTTTGGTACTTTCAGCTTACGAGCTACATCGACTGTCACAGCGGTTCCCTGGAAGTCTTGACTGTCTGGACGTAAGATGACTACCAAAACATGAGAGATACCAATAGAAAGTAAGGTTTCTTCATTAAGACCAGGGTGAGTATCAATGAACAAGTAGTCTAGTTTAAGACAACGGATGAGTTCCTGAAAACCATCGTTAAGTCGGACTACATCATATCCCTCGCGCAGAACTCTGGCTATTTCACCAGCCTTAATACTAGAGGGAATCAAGTAAAGATTACCTTTTACTACACCTGTTTCCCCTGACTCTGCTATCAGAGTATGACTGACATCGTAGGCAGTGTCCTTAATATTACAACGTCCCCAGAGGTAGTCATTGAGGGAATGGTTAATTTTTTCTTCGTTTAGACCGAAGAGAACATGAATTCCTGGTGACTGAATGTCAGTATCAATAATGCCTACACGTTGTCCTCGGCATGCCATAGTAGCAGCTAGATTGGCTGTTAAGTTGGATTTACCAGTTCCACCACGGAAAGAGTGAACGGCGATAATTTGTGTCATAGTTTACCTCGTAATATAATTCAGGGGAAAGGGTAAGGGGTAGCCCTGTCAAGGTGGGTTCTTAGTAGAGAAGACTATTTTCCTGTTTGTGTCCCTTCGCTGCGCTCGAGGGCAAGCTTAGTGTCTTGGTGTTTCCAGAATTCTTTTTTTCACCACCAAGACACTAAGACACCAAGAAAAATCCATTCGGTGATAATGTCTTCCCTCTTTTCCCCTTCCCCTTCAAAATCTGAACTTCAAGCAGCACTCATCGTTAACTAGAGGAAGCAAAACTCTTCCACTGGATAGCTTTAAATCAAACTGCATATTCTTGTCTCCACTCTCGATTTCTACAAGTGCGGGCAAATTTTTGAAGTCATTTCTACTGGAATTGCTTGTATGTGTCCATACTCTCAGCTCTTTTTCTCGCTTGGTTGGTAGATGGAAGATAGCATATTGCAGTGACTGAAGTGATGGAATTTCGACAGTAGAAGCTTGGTGATGTTGTTCACCCTCAGCATATCCCAGTCGCACCTCTGCTATCTTCGGTTGTCCACCAGCAGCAATTTTAAAGAGCGATCGCCCTCCTGGTTGCTCAGTCAGCAGTTCTACTACCACACGGGAAGCAAAAGCTCCATAGCGCTTCATCACAAAGGTGGTTGCTAGTGATAGCAAAGCGATGCTCAATGCACACAGACGCGCCACAGGATTTTCCCAAATGAACAAACCGTGAATAAACAAGATAGCTAAAAACAGACTGTATATACCGACGCTGAAAACTGGATGATTCAGGATACCGAAGACTACTCCCGGTATCAGTTCGCCTTTTTGCCGGCTAGAAACTAACAGGAGAATTGGGAAAATACCACCTACAATTGTGTTGCCAAGTACACCCGCAAATGCTAATATGCCAGCGAATGATTGTGCATCAGTAAAGATAAGCCATTCTGTCAAAATTAAGACTAATATTAACGGACTAATAGATAGGAAAAAGCGACGCTGGGAAAGTAAATTAGATAGGCATTTAAATGCTATGGGTCTTTTGACAAGATTACTAACCCGCCTGGAATTGTGTGTAGTATTTATGACATCTGTCTTTAACCCTCCCTCATAGACGAGAATCATTGGTGAGGTGATTTGCACGCAGACGCTATCTTGATTAGGCGATCGCACTGAGAGCATGAGGTGAATGTTCCACTTGCGTAAGTCCGGAAACTCCTCAAGTAGTTCTTTAATCTCCCAGCGCTCAGCAACTGTTATCTCTACATGATGTATGTTCCCGCTCGACTGGATATCTAAACGAAATTTTGGCTGATTCTCTTCCAATCCTAGATAAGTTAAACCAAAACGAGATACGCAACTGGGATCGCCACAAGGGTGCAATATCAATGTTCCCTGTTGACGGTGTAGCATCAAAACGGGTCGAGGTTGAGCAGGCAACCATTCTTTTGCTAAGTTGAGCAAGAGACTGGAACTACGCAGCCAAGCCATTCCCAACAGAAGAATGACTAAAACTATTCCCAAGACTGGAACGACCGGGCCAATTTGAATAGCTAGTGGCTCTAGAACTGTGCCTGACTGTCCTGCTAACAATTGCGGTGGAATAGCTCCGTTGACTGCCAATACCCAAATGCAAAAAAGAACAGTTAAGAAAGCAGTTCCCGCCACGCTACCCCAGATCAGCGATCCAGCACTAGGATCGCGCGGGAGTATCACTTTCGCACACTCACCTACATATACATGCCCAAAGTAGAGCATGAGGCCAACACCAAAAACCCGTTGTAGCATCCAAGGTTGGAAAGGATGGCGAGCATGAAAAGGCAAGTTGATGTATAAAAGGTTGTCTAGTTGCAGGTGGCGAAATGCCAAAAGTGAGAGGATGAGCAGCAAGCTAACGTTGATAGCTGCAAGCAATATCATCACAGCAACAGTGAAACTGAGCGATCGCCGTGAAAGCAGATACAATCCAGCTAAGAAAAGCAATATCGCCCATAGTGCTGCTGGTATGTGTGTTAGATTTGCCATAGTAGCTGACAAACCGATGTAACAAGCCAAAGCTATGAGAAAAACACGGATGCCTACAGCTATTGATAGTATAAAAGAACCAGCGTTTCCTAAGTAATTAGATACTAATTGTTTGATAAAAGCATTGCCATAACGGAAGTCGCCACTGCGACCGATCGCTTCAGCCATGCAAGCCATAGTCAAGATATTAACAATGCCGATGATGATTACAAAAGCAACAGTAGCCAAGGGGCCAATATCGACTACAGCAATGGGCAAGGCTAAGAAAGCTTGAGGTAGACCTAAAGCAACAGTTACCAAAGAGGCAAGCCAGAAAGGAGGGAGAGACTCAAGCCGGTGTGCGATCGCCGCGAAAGTCCATCGTAACTGTTCTGTTAAAGGTAGTCTGGATGCAAAGATTTTCAATAGCTGTCTTCTGTATAAGCGGAGGTAAGCCACTTGTACTGCTTTCTCATCTAAACCTAAAGCTGCCCGGATGTTAGGGACTACTTCATAGGTGAAAGCGTACTTCTCACCGAGAGCATGAGCAATAGCGGCTTTGAGTTTGGGATTTTCTGGCACTAGAGGTGTCCATTGCAGGGCATGGCGTTCCAAATGCTGGATCGTGGGATGAAATGGTGGTGCGTGACCTGAAGCAAAGGCTTCCAAGTAAGCCAGATCGCGCTCATTCGCAGCTTGCTCTGTGAGGGAAAATTCCACCAGCGATCGCGCTACTATCTGCGCTGTTCGACTCTCAATCAAAAACAATAGTGTATTTGCTCGTCTAGCAGGTAAACCCGCCAATACTTCTTCACGCGAGATTAGTTCTTCGTCATTTGTCATTGGTCATTGGTTATTTGTTAGTAGTTAGTAGTTAGTAGTTAGTGGTTAGTGGTTAGTGGTTAGTGGTTATTCTCCCACTCTCCTCATCTCCTACTCTCCCCCTCTCCCCCTCTCCTTGAGGGATTTTACTTGAGTTTGCAATCGTTGATAGTACTCAGTTTCTGTTTCGCCTGTACTAACAGCAGAAGCTCTAAGTTTCTGAATCTTTCTCTGTAATTCTTGAAAGTGTTCATTATCAGTAATCTCCGCAAACTCTCTAGCTCTCTTGGTTTCGTCAATCTCAATCTTTAGCTCAATTACCTGCTGTTTCAGCTTTTGTTCTCTATCCCTAACCTTATCAGACATGTGTAAAAAGACACCTACTAGCTGTCCCATGTCATCATTCCGGGAAGGCAGCTCAAGCAACGGCTCAGAATTAAAATTCCCCTGCTCTAGTGTTTGTGCTACGGCTGTAAGGGCGCGAATTGGTCGGGAAATGCTTCGTGCAAGGAGCAGTGCAATGATTGCGGTAATTCCTCCTACCATCACAACAATACTGCCGTGCTGCCAAATGAGGCGATTTAAAGGAGCTTTAAATTCTGTTTTGGGTTGACTAACCCCCAATACCCAAGGTTGCACTTGCAAAGGTGCGAAGCCAACTATCCGGGACATCTGCTCACTTGGAAAATGATAGCCGCTGTGACCCGGCTCTTTTGCTTTCACCATCAACTCCAACTCTGGAATATTCAAGCTTTTAATCTCATCAAGTCCATAGCGTCTATCAGTTACGACCTGTTTAAGAGTTTCTGGTGGCAAAGGGTTGAGGCTATGGTAAAGGAGAGATTGATCGGGATGGCTGATGATTACTCCATGCTGGTCAATGAGGAAGGCGTAGCTTAAGGAGCCTACTTGCAATGCATTAACTATTGCCCAGATATCTTCTCCTCTAATCTTGAGTACCGCCACTCCGACAATTTCGCCTTTGGGCGATCGCACAGGGTGAGAGAGGAAAAGTCCTGGTCGTTTAGTTGTTGTACCCACTAAGATACTAGAAACGTGAGAGTGTCCCTGAATTGACTGTTGAAAGTATTCACGGAAAGCATAGTTTTGACCAACAAATGATGGATCGGTGGAAGCGAGACACTCACCGTCTTTATCCATGAAAAAGACAGCATCAAAGTCGGGGTTAGAATGAAAGACATTTAATAGTGTTTGTTGCAAGTTGGGGCGGAAAGCTTCTCGCTTTGCAGATGTTGTAGCAGCAAGGAAACTCACCACACCTGCATCATTACTGACTTGCGTTAAAACGCGCTGAATATCGATAATTAGTTGGTCAAGGCGGCTAGCAGCACTGGTAGCTGATAATTCTAGTTTGCGGTATTCACCAGCCTCCAGACTTTCTAAACTTTGTTGCAAATTGTAGTAGGCAGTGAAGCTCATCGGCGCGATCGCCACAGCAAGCAAAGCTGCTGAAAGTTTAGCAGCAATAGACCAGGCAGGCGGGTAAAGTAACCGATGTAAGCGCTTCATTCTGATTTTAGATTTTAGATAATGTTGGTTGTTGATGGTTCATGGTTTTGTTCTATAAACTATTAACCACTAACCAATTTCAATTTCTCATTCACTCCCACAGCAACACCGAAGGAAGTGATTCTGGATACGCCAGCCTCAGTAGTTCATAACCGATTCCAGCAGTACCTTGAAAAAAACCAGGGTTGTAAACATCTGCCGGAAATTCAGGAAATAGATAAAAAGCACCGACTTGCTTTGCCCTTGTTACAAGCCATGCCGCCTGTTTTTGGATAGTATTCCAGAGTTCTGAACTTGATAGCTTGGAGGCAGCAATCAATAGCACCTCCATCCTGCCAAAGTTACCGCAACAAAGATGGTCGAGGTTCTGTAAACCAAACTGTTGGGTTGTATTTATGGCAACTGCAATTTCTTGGCGGATTTCTGGAGTATCAAGGATTGCCAGACCCCCCAAACGACCTAAACCTATGCCAGGAGCACCATGACACCAACTGGTCATAAAAGCAGGCTGATCTTCTCTCACGTCTTGCCAATTTCCAGCGCTGGGAGAAAATACGCTGCGCTCGTAGGCAATTGCTTCCTCGGCTGCTTCCAGAAAAACTGTTTCTTGCGTGGTTTTGTACAATCGCAGTAAGGCGTAGGCAATACCTGCCGCGCCATGAGAAAATCCCGTCGCTAACTTGCCTGCTAGGGTTGCCCAAGCTCTAAATCCAGAATCGCTCTTAGTGCGGTTAATCAGTAGGTGATAACCTAAGGCTGTGGCTTGCTCCAGAACAGCTGGATCTGCTTTTGCTTGATATAAACTCAGTAACCCTAGTATTGCCCCTGCTGCTCCACCGATCGTGTCAAACTGGCGATCGCCCGCAATGCTTTCCTGAGTGATTAGGGACGCTCCCCGGCTCGCAACATCCAAAAGCTCAGGTTCATCTAGAAACTGACTTATCTGTACTAAAGTATAAATAATAGACCCTAATCCAATGCCTCCACCAATACCCATTTGCTTGGTAATTTTAGCCTGAAAGCTTGGGTCTGTGTCCTGCAAAGTTTTTCTCAGGTCTTGCAAGGCACTTTTTGCTAAATCTCGAAATCCTACGTCACCAGTAATTTTTGCCAACGCTCCTAAAAACAAAGCAACCCCGCAAATACCGTCGTATAATCCATAGCTCAATGGCTGAAGTTGCATCCGTTGAGCTTTAGGCAGGTATCCCATACCAATCCAAGTAAAACCACCGTCAACAGCTTGAATTGCTCGTTGTTGGAGTTCTTTGCCAATCTCTACCGCCTCTTGCACTAGCTGTGCTTGTGTCAAAGGAGCTGTTTCATCTAGTTTTAAACTAGTATTATCACCTAGGTTAGATGTGATAGTGGTTATGCCACGAGCCACCCGCGAGTAAAAAGAACCACGAATAATGGCAATTTGTTGGGCTAAATCTGCATCATTAAGCTGTTGCAGACGAGAAATCATCTGGTCGTAGCTAGGTTGTTTGAAATATGCCTGAATTCTCAAGTCAGGGTTGACACAGAGAGCATCGCTGCTTGAATCAGCAGCGAAGTAAGGAATATCCATTTGTTCTAAGGCTTGTAGTTCCACTACTAGCAGCAACCAGACGGAAGGTTTTGTATCGGCTGCCAAAAAAGCCCGACTTAGCACATCCAGTTCAATACTACGGTCTACACCATGCCGTAGGAATTTTGGGTGCAGGGTTTTACCCAAAATATGAGAGTAAATGTGGGTAGGGCGGAACAAAAATCGTACTCTTTGATGAGCCAAGATGTTTAAAGGACTATCAGTCGTCAGAAGCGCTTCTCGCTGTTCTGTCAGGAACTGATACATCTGCCGGAAACCGTCTACAAGTTGATTAACGTAATCATTGGGTGATAGGGTGATATCTTTGAGAAAAGGTGTATTGGCTGCGGGTGGCATGATACCAAGCTCGTACTCCAATACCATGTTGTCAGTGTTGATATTTTGCCACTTTGGCATTCTAAAAGGGATTTCCCCACCAACTCCCCCTAACCCACTAACATCGTGAGCTTTCCCTCCATCTGCTCCCAATTCCCATCTCGGCAGTAGTCCAGTCCACAACACGGAATCTTCAAAAAGTTGCTGATTCGCTAGGGATTGCGCCCCTACTTCATTTGTGGGGTTAATCTCGTGGGCATGAGGATGAAGAAGGGTTTCTAGGTCTATCAGTACTGGGTGTTCTCCACTAGCAATCAGATTTTCATCATGGAAGTCATTACCTTGCAGTACGTAGAGTAGACATAGAAGCATTCCAGCACGTTGGTAGTATCGCTGCACTGCTGCTTCGTTCTCACAGGGCAAATACTCTACATACTCCATCCAGCCATGAGTTTTGCAGTCGATAACTTTGAGTAACTTGAACGGCAGCAGAACTTGCTGTTGATTACACCAAGCTAGTAACTGAAAATACGCAGCTTCCAAACCTAAGCCTCTAGGTTTGTATATCAGTTTCAATCCAGAGGCAAAGGATAATGCTATTACCGAGCGTCCCTGATTGTGAGAATCGGAGAGATTTAATTGAATGGCAACAACCTGACCTGTATCTTCTGAGAAGTTTTCCTGGATGGTTGACAAGTCTGATGCCAGTCGTTGGAGAAATTCTGCTTTTTCCTCCACCCAGAAATCCATCGTCGTTGCCACCAAGCGAGCTAAGACGCTGTACTTTTGGAAAAAAGAGAGTATATTGCCTGTTTTCAGGTCTTGGACAAAGGTTTGGTACTGCCGATCGGAACCTAAGTCTTGCCCTCGTCCCCATAAGAGGGTAAAAGCAGATTGCTTCAGCGCTTTAAATAGTGAAAACTCAACCTGTAAACACTGGGCGCAAAGAGATGCTAAGCGCAATAACAGTTGACGTTCCAGACATATGCAAGCTGCTTCCGACAGCAGTTGCCAACTAGCACCCACCTGTATAATGAGTTTCTGCCGCGCTACGTGAACAAAGGGCAGATAAACTTCTTCAAAGGGAATTGGTTTTTCGCCATCCAAACAGCGAGATACAGCTGCATACGCTGTTTTCCAGTCGGTTTGCAAAGCTTCCCGCAAAGATTCAGTCCAGGAGGGGAGTTGCTGTGCATCGGCAAGACGAGTATCACTGAGAACATTATCGATACTGCTAGAATCTAGTCCATCCCAAGCGAGGCGTTTGGCAAATTTTTCTGGATTCCCCTGTGCCACAACCTGACGCCACGCTTCCAAGCGAGAGTTAATCAGCTTTTCATTGACTTTTGCCTCATCAAAGATAAAGCGCTTGTCCAATGTTTCGGTCAGGGTAGTAGCTGCCTCCACTATTTTGATTAAATCTTGCTGTGAAACTTCCATTTAAATAACTACGTTATAGATACTGAAACTTAGAGTTTTAGCTTAGGGGATACAAACCCCAAGTCACAATCCAATTTTTTTTGGTAAAACTAACAATTTTTCAGATCTTGTTTGCTACTTAGTAGTGAACATTTATCCTTGGGCAATTCATTAGATATTTGTTTGCTTAATTTTTAAGTATCTAAATAGTTTTTTAGAGGTGATTTATAAAGTTAATATTAAGGATCTCTAACCCTTTCGTCGATTGTAGATCCCCCCTTAATCCCCCCTTTTTAAGGGGGTCTATAAATTACTTCCCCCATTTTAAGGGGGGTTGGGGGAATCGGATTTTCTTTATAAATGAACTCTTATTGTTTGATTTTTCCTCAATTTACGTTTTACATTCTCAGATATTTAGTCGCATTTTTTTAGATTTCATTCCTAAATAATTTGCATTGACTGTTTAGTTTATGCATCGATATTCTGGTTAATGTCAACTCGAAATTGACATAAGTAAGTAAGGAGAAAAGAAAATGCACGAAGAACTGAAAAAAATCGTCTCTCAGGCAATGAACACTCGGTTTGAGTTTGAGCAGAAGCTCATTCAGCAGGCTTGGGAAAATGAGACCTTCAAGCAAGAATTGCTCAGCAATCCCAGAGCAGTTTATGCGAGAGAGTCAAAAGAAGAACTACCAAAAGAGCTTGAAATTGAAGTAATCCAGGAAAGTGCAAACAAGATCTACTTAGTACTGCCAAATAACCCGGCTCCAGCAACTACTAGTGGAGAATTATCTGAGGCAGATCTAGAAACAGTAGCAGGCGGTAGTTGCAGGTATAGTTCTAGAGAGTACGAAGAAAGCTGTTCTTGGTTTAGTGCTAGTAAAAAGCGTAGTGCTGAAGGATTAGTGTAAGCATAAGCTTAGCTTTCTAGTAGCTACTTGAAAATCTAAGCTATTTTAACCCAGTGAGCTTTGGTAGAAGGTTTTTGATGTTCACTGGGTTTACTTTCTAAACACTAACTGGTTATTTTCCCGTAATTTAAGAGTTTTTTTATGAAGGATTTCAAAGTAAAAACTAATTAATTACAGGAAAGATACTACATCGTTAAACGAGACTAAGGCAAAGAGAAAATGAACCCTACAGATAAATTGTCTACGTTCACACCTAGCCAAGATGTGGGATTAGTTGAAAGTCAAGGTGCTATAGCTATTAATGCTGACAAAGCTCGCGAACTCTTTGGTGTGGATGGAACTGGTGTCACAATAGGTGTAATTTCGGACAGCTTTAATAATCTTGGTGGAGCAGAAGCTGATGTTGCTAGTGGTGACTTGCCATCAGGTATTAAAGTGCTAGAAGATGCTCCTGGTGTGGGCGAAGATGAAGGTCGTGCCATCATGCAACTTATTCATGATGTGGCTCCTGGTGCTAACTTTGTATTTCATACATCAGGCCCGGGTCAACCTGAAGAATTTGCTGATGCCATTTTTAAGTTAGCAGATGCAGGAGCTGACATCATAGTATCTGATGTAGGTATCATCCATGAACCTATGTTCCAAGATGGGATTATAGCTCAGGCTATTGATGAAATATCGTCTAGACCTGGTGACTCTGCTGTCTCCTTTTTTGCTTCTGCTGGTAACGAAGGTCGTCGCTCCTATGAAAGTTCCTTTAATCCTAGTGGTGTGATTGAACCGACTTCAGGGGGAGAGTTCCATGATTTTGAACCAGGATCTGGAGTAGATACATTCCAGAGCATTACAATTCCCTCAGGTGCTGGAATTGATATCTCTTTCCAATGGGACTCTCCTTTCGCTTCGGTTAGTGGTGGTGCTGGTTCTCTCAACGATCTCGATATTTTCTTGTATGACAGTTCCGGTACTAAGGTTTTGGTTAGCAGCACCGAGTCTAACATTGGTAACGATCCAGTAGAGGTTCTTACCTTTAACAATGAAGGACAGACAAGTGAATTTAACCTAGCAATCTCAAAAAAAGGTGGTTATGACCCTGATTTGATGAAGTACATAGTGTTTGGAGGAGGCAAAAACTTTAAAATTAACGAGTTTGACACTGCTAGCGGAACTATTTTTGGGAATCCCAATGCTGAGGGAGCAGCGGCAGTTGGGGCAATTTCATACCTTGAAACTCCAGCATTTGGAACAGATCCAGGTGAACTACGGTTTTTTTCTTCGGCTGGCGGTACACCAGTTTTGTTTGATCAAGATGGCGATCGCTTGTTCATTCCCGATTATTGGAGGAGCAAGCCTGCATTTGTAGCTCCAGATGGCGTTAATACCACTTTCTTTGGAGACGACATTCCTGAAGATTCAGACAATTACCCCAACTTTGCTGGAACATCAGCTTCAGTCGCATATCCAGCGGGAGTGGCCGCTCTAATGCTTGATGCTAATCCCAATCTCTCTGCTGACGAAATCTACTCAATTCAGGAAGCAACTGCTCTTGACATGGACGATCCAAGCACTCCAGAATTTGACATCGGCTTTGACTATGCCAGTGGCTACGGATTGATCCAGGCCGATCGAGCGTTAGGTTTAGTCACAACACCTTTCCCCTGCCACAATTCTGCATTAGATACTTTGGCTTTTGCTAACCCAGGAGCCTCTTTTGGCTTGAGTTCATCAGGGAGTAACAAAGGTATCCTATATTAATTTTTTCGATCGCACTCTTACTCGACCAACGCAAAATTGGCGGGTGGAGACTGACACGGGGACGCGGTGAATTTTTAACCCGGCAGAGTTGACTTGCCAGACCACGCTTAGTAACAACAGAGGTGAGCTATGCAAATTCACATGATTGGACATGCTTCAATATTTGTGGAAACGCAAGATTGCAAAATTCTCATGGATCCAGTGCTTTGGGACCCACACAATGAAGGAATCGAGGATGTATGTCCAAAGCGAGAAGTAATTCATGAATTACTTCCAGAATTTGATTTACTAATCATATCCCATCAGCATCTGGATCACTTTGACATTCGCTCTCTTGCCTATCTACCGAAAACAGTTGATGTCCTAATTCCTAATGACAAACTGATAGAAACTTGTCTTCGTCAATTGGGATATTCTCAAATCTATCATTTGAATGACTTTAGTGAAGTTAAGCTTGGCTCCACAAGTCTGTTGGCAACCCGTTCAGAAAACCGCGTCCCTGAATATGGCATAGTATTTGCCGATAAATCAGGGGTTTGCTGGAATCAAGTAGATACGGTAGTCAGCCTAGATACAATTCGTTTTGTAAAATCTTACTATCCACAAATTGACTTCTTATTGGCAACTTGGCAGCCAATGCTAGAGGTTAACTACCAAACTAATCAGAGTTTGTCCTTTCCTTACTCTGAATACAGCCAGTCGCTTGAGCAAATCAGTTTAATTCAACCAAAGGCGATCGCTCCCGGAGCCAATGGCTTCAAATTAATTAATGGCTCATCTTGGCTAAACCAGATTGTATTCCCAGTAACGCGAGAACAATTTTGTAAAGATGTAAGGATGGTTTATCCAGAAATAGGAGACAACGTCTTTGCTTTCGATCCAGGAGACATCATAGCCTTTAAAAACGGCGAGTTTAGTCATCTCAAACAGATGAGTCAATTTGTCAAAAAGGTGGAAGACGATAGAGAAAACTTGGATTTTTCGCCAGTAAAGGTAGGGAGTAACTTAATTGACGACAATCCAGATAATTATAATCTCGATGAGATGAAAGAGGCAATTAAAGAAGAAGTATGCTTAAATTTGCCTCAGTTTTTCATGGAAAAAAAAGATTCCCTTTTTATAGAACATTGTCGTTGGAAAGTTATTTATCAACTAGAAATAGTTTTTCCAGATTCCTGTGAACAATGGGTTTTTGATTTTGCAGAAGAGAATATTCAAGCACAAGTAGGACGAAATCCCTTGGCTAATTTCTGTACCAGCATTACAGCGTCAAGCTTTTACAGCATTTTGAAACAGATGAAAGGCTGGGACTATGCTAGCCTTGGGGGCAATTGTCGCAGCTTCAAAAAAATATATATACCAACTCAATATGGAATTATTCAACCCAAAGAAACTTCAATACAAGAACCTCTTGTCTTAAAATTTCCACCTAAGAAAGTTTTCGAGAGCGTTCGGTATCAAGAAGTAAAAAAATGGATTCAAATTAATAGCAATAGTTCAATTTCACATAAAAGAAATACTTACATGATGAAGCTAGGAAATCATCTTGTTAGGCAATTGCAGGAACCTAAAAACTGAGAGAGTAAGGATTTATGTCAAACTAATAAATATAAATTGAAACTATGGCAATAATCTCAAATTCATATTACTGGCTCAGGTCAAAAACATTCCTTCTTGACTACCTGGACTCCTTGCGAATGCAGATCCTGTCTTCCCCCTATTTAGCAGCGAGTCAATTAAGCGAAAGCTTTGCAGGAACGAAGGGATTCTCTATAGTCTTTAAAAACTCAAGCATCAGTGAAGTTGAACGGCACTTTCCCTTCTTTCAACCGTATTTGAGAGTTGCGCTGATGTCTGCCTGCAATGCATTTTATCTCAATCCCCTAGTCATAGAGGGGGGATCTTGTGTAGAGCCACACGTTGACTGTAGCCTTTCTGAACCAGGTAAGTTTATGGCTATTCCAACTATTGTGAGTGTACTCTACGTCCAAGTGCCGCCTGATTTGCAAGGAGGAGAACTGGTACTCCAGGAGCGCGATCGCAAAGTTGGTAAGATTCAGCCTCAAACCAACACTTTACTTTATTTTCGGGGTAATCTGACACATTCAGTGAATGAAGTCAAAAGTTCACAAGCTCGTATCAGTTTAGTCTGCGAGCAGTACAATTTAAGTAAAACTCGACTTCAGCAGATTCCGGAGTTTGAGATACAATCTAGGGCTGTTCAAAGGAAGTATCACATTGAATTCTGTCTTTTGGGTTTATTAATTCCAACAGCAAAAAAAGGTGGTCGTAAGCGTAGGTAGAGATCTAGGTGATCGCCAATGCAATACTATATATTTTGTGTGCGGTTTTGCGTGGCAGATGCTCCCGTTTCAGGCTCTATTGAAAATGGATATTTCTTCAGTTGTGTTTGGTGTTTGATTGAGTACGTTGTGCGTTTCGCCAAGTTTGAGGAGTCATTCCTAAGCTTTGGCGAAACTGACGAAAGAAACATCCTACATAGCGATAGCCCACTGCTTCGGCAATTTGCTCGACTGACTGGTTAGTCTCTTGCAGTAGAGAACAGGCTGCTGACATCCGGCGCTGGATAATCCAACGATGCAGTGGTTGTCCCGTTTGGCGTCGTACTAGGTCGGTTAAGTAAGCTGCGGAGTAACCAACCGCCTGGGCAACATCACGTAGCCCAATTGGTTGATGATAATTAGCTTCAACAAAGTTGAATACTTCTTGCAACTGAGGGCTGTAAGGAAAGAGCGATTGAGAAGTTACCGCTTCCTCAATTTCGCTATTTTCTGGTGCTGGACTTTGCTGTGATTGAATAGCACACCAGCTTGTCAGGACTGTTTCTTTTTCTAGGCGGACAGCGATCGCCCGCAGTAATTCCTTGAGTTGCAAAGCCTGGGTAAGGTTGTCGCCTGCCTTCAGATCCATACCTTGGCATCGCTTGGATTTGCTAGCTTTAGCAGTGAGAAAAATCAAGGGAATAATTGCTTTGAGAGAGCCTTGATGCAAATTGGTTAGAACGGCGTAACCATTGAGATTTGGCATTCTAATTTCGCAAATCACGAAATCTGATAGCTGTTCTCCTATCTTCTTTGTACCGACAAAATCATTTTCTTCAGAGATTTGATCTAATCCTTCTTCCTCCAGGCATTTTAACAAGATTTTGCAGACTTGTTCTTCATCTGAAATTGTCAAAACTTTTGTCATTGTCTTCCTCTGATATTGAAATATTGATTGTCAAATAGACCAATGTTCATTTGGCTGATACGCTGAGCGATCGCCTACAAACGTTATGAAAAATAAATAGCCTTCGAGACGTAGAGAAATAGAGAGATAAAGTGCAAAGAAAATTTGGGTGTAAGTCTTAGTTTTATTTGTTTGACTTACAAGTATTGTGGTAGATACAAAACCTATGTAGTGTTAATTCAATCTCTTTCTGAAGCAATACATTGCTCTACATGTTTCTCTCGTCACTGCGGCTTCTTTTCTGCAAAGCCTGAGTTATTGTTACAAAGTTTTACACTTAACTGTAAAAACTGATTATGTAAACCTTTGTAACAAATATAGTTGTTTTGCAGAAAGCGCTACACAGGAACGCGAGAGAGAAATAGAAGTTCAACTTCGGCTTTTCCAAAACTTTTGGAGTTTCAAATGACGAGGAGATATGAACTAGATTCTCATCTACTACAGTTAGCGAAAACAGCACAGCAATATCCACCGCGTTCTTGGGAACGGCAGATTGCTTTAACAAAATTAGTTAACGCCATTGTCGACTCTGGCAATCTTTGGCGTCCTTCAAGAAGCCAGTTTTCAGGTATTTATCAAGATATTTATAATGAAGCACGTCAGGAACTGTTTCTGTATATTTGCCAAAATATTGACAAGTATGAACCAGAACGCGCTAACGTGATGGCGTGGGTTAATTTTCTCTTAGAAAGGCGATTTTTTAAAGACGCTATTCGTAAATTTTACGAGCATCCTTCAGTAGTAAAAGTAACTACTACTTATTGGGAAAATCTTCCTCAAGCCGAAGAAGAAAAAGACCTAAGAGAAATACTGAAAGAATTTATAGATTTAGATCCAGAAGATATTTTCAAAAATGAACATATAGAAGAATGTCCTCAAGCTAACTTTCAAGCATTAGTTCAGCGACGAATATGGGGAAAGTCTTGGAAAGAAATTGCAGCAGAATTTGAAATCAAAATTTCCACTGTTAGCAGCTTTTATTACCGATGTATAAATAAATTTTCCTCTCAGTTAAAAGAGTACTGCGATCGCTAAGTAAATTGATGAACAGGTGAATAAGTAATGATAAACTCAAGAGAATCTTTAACTTTTACTGTACCGCTTGGCTTAGAGGCTCATACTAAAGCAAAAGAGTTACTAACCAAGTATGGCAACCCGAATATTGCCAAACAGGTTTATCTCAATATTTTGGCAGTATATGCTGTAAGATTTTACCTCATTTGCATGGGAATTGAAACGAATTGGGAAACTAGTTCTGTTTGGAATCCAGTCATGCAAAGTCTCATGGATGTTGCTGATTTAGAAGTTATTAGTTTGGGAAAGATAGAGTGTCGTCCGGTATTACCAGCTCAAAAAATGATTTACTTTCCACCAGAGGTTTGCTCAGACAGAATTGGCTACGTGGCCGTTCTTCTTGACGAATCACTTATGGAAGCAACTCTGCTAGGATTTGTGAAAACTGTTCCAGAAAGCGGTGAGTTACTTATAACTGAATTGCGATCGCTCGCAGATTTGTTACATCTAACTCAACCTACCGTAGAGACGCGATTCATCACATCTGTACCACCGCCAATTAATTTGAGCCAGTGGCTGAAGAATGTTATTGATACTGGTTGGCAGACTGTAGAATCACTTGTGAATTCGCAACAACAAGCTGAGCTAGTTTTGAAATTTAGATCTGCTGAACGCCTGATTGCTCTCGATCTAGAAAATTCAAACTTTAGCATACAGAAGGGCAAACTGTTTGACTTAGGACAAGAATCAGAAAGTATACCAATCGCCTTAGTAGTAGGATTAATACCAGCCTCTGAACGAGAAATAAATATCTGTGCGAAAGTATGTCCACTTGGAGGTAAAAATTATCTCCCAGAAGAACTTGAGCTAATGGTGTTAGATGAAAAAGGAATAGCTGTTATGCAAGCTACTGCTAGAAACACTAAGAGTATTCAATTAAACTTTAGTAGCGAAATTGGAGAACGTTTTAGCGTGAAAGTGATATTGGGCGATGTCAGCCATACAGAAGCTTTTATAGCTTGAAGCATGGTAAAAAAATACTGGTGCTGATTTTAACAGTCATAATTAAATTATTACGACTTTAAAACAATGTGAAAACAATTTCCAATATTTTCAGTGTTTGATAGGGTGAATTAGATCATACAAACCTCCAAATCTCAAATGGGTATATGACGAAGTTAGTTGTTCTCAAACTAGATGGTGATTTAGAACATCAGGGATTTTGGGTGACACTGGAGATTGGTTCAGATTTTGCTCGTCCGGAAATAGAAATTACTGGTAATCTCCCACCATATCCCGACTTGGTTACATGCTTAAATCAGTGGCAGTTGAACTATCGCAGTTTGGGAATTCCTAGTCGCATAAAACCTCAAGAAATTATTTATGATGGCTCTATCACAAAGCGAATTTCAGAATGCCACCAAACAGCCAAAATTTTGAGAGATCGCCTGCAAAAATGGTTAGCATCCGCAGATTTTCGCCAGATCAACAACACATTACGGGAAGAATTAACACGAGATGAAACAATTAGAGTATTAATCCGTACCGACAATCATCAATTACAAAGTCTCCCTTGGCAAGAGTGGGATTTTTTTGATAGATACCCATTTGCAGAATTTGCCCTCACTGCCACAGCATTTGAAACTCCTCCAAAACCATCACGTAAACCCAAAGTTAGAATTTTAGCGATTCTAGGTGATAGTACTGGAATTAACATTCAACCAGACCGTCAACTGCTAGAAAGTTTACCAAATTCTGAAACAGTTATTTTAGTAGAACCACAACGCCAAGAGCTAAATAATTATCTGTGGCAGCAATGGGATATTCTATTTTTTGCTGGACATAGTGAAACTGCCGATCGTACTGGTCGTATTTATATCAATAAAAGCGATAGTTTAACAATTGACGAATTAAGATATGGTTTAACAAGAGCGATCGCACAAGGGTTGCAACTGGCGATTTTTAACTCTTGTGATGGTTTGGGATTAGCGCGACAGCTTGCCTGTTTACAAATACCGCAAATGATTGTCATGCGGGAACCAATACCCGATGAGGTAGCGCAGAAATTTTTAAAGTATTTTCTGGTAGCTTTTGCTGATGGTAAATCTCTATATTTGGCATCGCGGGAAGCAAGGGAAAAGCTGCAAGGGTTGGAAGATAAATTTCCCAATGCTACTTGGTTGCCAGTAATTTTTCAGCATCCGAATACAGTACCACCGACTTGGAAAGATTTATTTATTCAAAATACCAAGCCCAGACAGAATTTTCTGACCATAATTATCACAAGTATACTTGTGACCGCATTGGTAATGGGAATGCGTCATCTAGGGATGTTGCAACCTTGGGAATTGCAAGCATACGACCATTTAATGCAGATACAACCAGCAATTGAAAGGTTAGATCCGCGCCTGTTAATAGTCACTGTTGATGAAGCAGACATTTATTATCAGAACCAGCAAAAAATGAAGAGAACAGGGTCACTATCGGATCTGGCACTTCTGCAACTTTTGCAAAAACTAGAACAATATCAACCAACAACTATTGGTTTAGATGTTTATCGTGATTTTTCTGTAGATCCCGATAATCCAAATTTAGCCACTCGCCTCAATCAGGATGACCGGATTTTTGCAGTATGCAAAGTTTCTGCTGATTTTGATGATGCATCTGATGGCATTCACCCTCCTGATGAAGTCCCAAAAAACCGCCAAACCTTTAGTGATTTTGTCGTAGATAGCGATGATATTCTCCGTCGCCAGTTATTGCAATTAAATCCGCCAGTGGAGTCTCCCTGTACCGCAGAATATGCTTTTAGCCTTCAGATTGCACGGCATTATTTGCTTTCCAAAGGTGCGATCGCAGATATTACAAGCCAAGGGTATTTACAAATTGGCAAAGTTGCGTTCAAGCCATTAAAAGAACACTCTAGCGGCTATCAAGGGGTGGATGCATCAGGTTATCAAGTGCTGCTAAATTATCGTTCCTTGCGCGATCGCGAAAATATTGCTGAGTCAGTATCTCTCAAAGATGTTTTGAATGACCGGATTAACCTAGACTCATTAAAGAATCGTATCGTTCTGATTGGCGTTACTGCCCCAAGCACCAGTGATTATTGGAAAACTCCTGTCACCAACAAGAAAATACCAGGAGTGTTTGTGCAAGCCCATATGATCAGCCATATCCTTAGTGCTGTTCTCGATGGTAGAGCTTTATTGTGGTGGTGGTCTGGATGGGTGGAAGCAGTTTGGGTTTTGGGATGGTCATTGGTAGGAGGAATCATAGCGTGGTGTTTCTCAAAACCAATGCACTTGGGGTTAGCAGTAGTAACAGGGCTTTTGACACTATTTGGAATTTGCTTTAGCATCTTTACACAGGCAGGGTGGATACCACTGGTTCCACCTGCTTTAGTATTTATGTTTACAGCTACTGCAACCGTGTGGATAAGGGGAAGGGGAAAGGGGAGATGGGGAGATGGGGAGAGTGGGAGAGTGGGGGCTAGGGGTCCCCTCTGGGGTTGGGGGCTGTGGGGGAAGTGATGAATAAGGAAATCACCACCAAGCAACAACCACCAACCACCAACCAACAACCAACAACCAACAAACAACCACTAACCACTAACAAATAACCAATTACCACATCCAAAATCGCTATGGTCAGGAATAACCAACCTGAAAAACAGATGAAACTTGCTTGCGTTATCCCTTTGCTTCTCCTGAGTCTTGTGAATAATCCTCTACAAGTTCAAGCACAGGTAGCTCAACCAATTACAAACCGTTCTGCTAGCACGCAAAACAACCTCAGCGAATTGAAATTTCCACATAACGGCGCACCCATTGGTCGCCGTCAAGGCGGAGCAAGACGCAATGGTTGTCCCAACCTAAATCAACCTCTCACTGCCTTAGTGCCTGGAGAAGAAACACCAGAAGAATCAAAATCTTTCTTAGCATTAACAGTTTCTGAATATCCCACTTTTTGGGTTTATTTGCCACAATTGCCCACAAATCTACGCTCTGGAGAATTTATTTTTCAGGATGAATCTGGCAAAGACATTTACCGCACACTGGTTTCGCTGCCTCAACAGGCTGGTATTATTGGCATCAACCTACCATCAAATCCACAATACGCACTCAAAACAAACAGTAAATATCAATGGTACTTCAAAATTTATTGTGGTGAGTCGCAAAATACATCTGATTATTTTTATGTGAAAGCATGGATACAACGCGTGCCTTTCAATACTAGCCTTGAAAGTCAGTTAAAAACAGTAAAACCAGGTAAATACAAGGTCTATGCTGTTAATTATCTTTGGCAAGATGCTGTAACTAATTTAGCTCAACTGCGAAGCACCAATTCAGATTCACGAGTGCTGGCAGAAGATTGGGCAAAATTGTTAGAAGCTGTTAATTTGGAAGAATTTGCAGGGGCATCAATCGTTGGGCATTACAATCTGCAAAGATAATTTTGGAGCGCATTTGCAACAATGCACATACAGGGAGTTGCCAAAAGTTATTCTTAGCGACGTAAGGTATCTGCCGTCAAAAAGTATCACGAATAATTACTTTTTTGAGGTGTGTTTATGTTCGCGATCGCTCGAAATTGGGGATATTGGTTATTAGTGGGAGGAGCAATAATTACCTCTGGAAATTGTGCTCTCGCTCAAATCACCCCCGATCGCACTCTCCCAAATAATTCTCGCGTTACTCCCGATGGCAATACCAACATCATTGAAGGAGGAACCCAAGCGGGAAGCAACCTTTTCCATAGCTTTGAGGAATTCTCCGTCCCTAATGGGACTACAGCTTACTTTAACAATGCTGGCGATCTTCAAAACATCATTAGCAGAGTCACGGGTAAGTCTATTTCTAATATTGATGGTTTGATTCGAGCCAACGGTACAGCTAACCTGTTTCTAATCAATCCTAATGGAATTGTATTTGGTCGCAATGCTTCGCTAAATATCGGTGGGTCTTTTATTGCCACTACAGCTAATAGCATCAAATTTGCTGATGGTGCAGAGTTTAGTGCCACTGCACCCCAAACTAATTCTTTGCTGACGATTAGCGTACCCCTAGGTCTGCAATTTGGGTCAGCACCAGAAAATATCGTTAATCAATCTCAGGCAAGCGATCGCACTGGTGAACCTGTTGGTCTACAGGTTAACTCTGGTAAAACCTTGGCACTTGTGGGTGGTGAAATCGCGCAGGAGGGAGGCAAGCTAACAGCACCAGGAGGACGGATTGAATTGGGGAGTGTTGCTGATACTAGTCTGGTAACGCTCAACTCAACAGACAAAGGCTGGATCTTGGGATATGAAGGCATACAGAACTTCCAGAACATTCAACTATCTCAAGGAGCTGTGGTAGATGCTAGTGGCGAAGGCGGCGGCGATATTCACGTGCAAGGCAGGCGTGTAACAGTCACCGATGGTTCACAAATTGCAGCCAAGACTCTCGGGTCAGGAAGTGGGGGAATTTTCACCATCGATGCTTCTGAGTCCGTCGAGGTCAGTGGAGCATTAGCAAATTTTCAGGACTACAGTCGCTTGACAACTCGGACTGAAGGTGATGGTAATGCTGGAGCTTTGACGATTACCACTCCCAAGTTGATTGTTGAGGCTGGGGGACAGATATCTGCTGGTACTTATCAGGGAAGTACAGGACAGGGAGGAACTTTAACTATAAATGCCTCTGACTCGGTGCAGGTGAGAGGAGAATCAGTAAATCTTCTGAACTACAGCCGCTTGACAACTCGGACTGAAGGTGCTGGCAATGCTGGAGCTTTGACGATTAACACGGGGAAGTTCATTGTCGCAGCTGGGGGACAAGTATCTTCTGGTACTTTTTTGGAAAGTCAAGGCAATGCAGGAAATTTAACTGTAAATGCCTCGGACTCCGTAGAAGTGAAAGGAGCATCATTAGATCAGAAGGTTCTTAGCCGTTTGACGAGTCGAACTGAAGGAGCTGGATCTGCTGGAGACATGACAATTAACACTCCTAAGTTAGTTATCAGTGATGGAGGACAGGTATCTGCTAATACTTTGTCTGAGAGTAAAAGCAATGGAGGAAATTTAACCGTAAACGCCTCGAACTCTGTGGAGGTGATTGGATTCACAATAAACAAAGATGAAGAAATAGAACCTAGTCGTTTGACTACTCGGACTAGAAGTGATGGAGTTGCTGGAGATATTACAATTAACACTCCTAAGTTAGTTATCGGTAATGGAGGGCAGGTATCTGCTGGTACTGTGTCTGGAAGTCAAGGCAAAGGTGGAAATTTAACCGTAAACGCCTCGGATTCCGTGGAAGTAGTGGGAACAGTAACAAATAGACCAGGTAATTCGGTGTCCAGCCGTTTGACAAATCGGACTGAGAATGATAATTCCACTGGCAACTTGAAGATTTCCACCGGAGAATTAATTGTCCGAGATGGGGCGGAAGTCGGTGTTAACACTCTTCGTTCAGTGTCTGGGCTACCAGGCAACTTAGAAGTTACGGCTCGTTCGATCTTGCTGGACAATGGGGCTACGCTCAACGCCAGAGCAGCATCAGTTGACGGCGGAAATATCATTTTACAGATAAAGGATTTGTTGTTGTTACGTCGCAATAGTCAGATATCCGCCAGCGCAGCCGTTTTTCTCCAAGGTAATGGGAATGGCGGTAACATCACAATTAACGCTCCTGATGGATTTATTGTCACCGTCCCAGATGAAAATAGCGACATTGCTGCCAATGCTTACACAGGCTCAGGTGGTAGAGTCCAAATCAAAGCACAAGGTATTTTTGGATTGACGCCACGCAGCCGGGAAGAACTCCAGACTTTATTGGGAACCAAAGACCCCCAAGAACTAAACCCCGCCAATCTGCCTAGTAGTGATATCACTGCGATTTCACGCACAAACCCCTCCTTAAGCGGTCAGGTAATTATTAACACTCCTGATGTTGACCCTAATCGAGGATTAATCAACTTGCCAGACGCACCAGTTGAACCACAAGTAGCCCAAGGCTGCCAGGTGGGTACTGCCGATCGCCAAAGCCGATTTGAGGTGACTGGACGTGGTGGCTTGCCACTTAATCCTAGGGAAACTTTTTATAGTGATACACCGCAAATAGATTGGGTCACGCGCAATTCTGGTAGTAACAATCGCAACCGCCAAACTGTTGTCAAAAATCCTGTGAGGCTTAAACCAGTACCGATTGTTGAAGCTACTGGATGGATGAGAAATCCCAAAGGGGAGGTAATTCTGACAGCGAATGCATCCACTACCACGCCTCACGGTTCCTGGCAGACACCAGCTAACTGCCGGGGCTAAGTTTGCATCTAGGTGAGACCAACAGCAATATATCTAATGGCTTATGTGACGTTCTCTCCCGGTAAGCCTTACGGCTATACCGGGAGCTTCTAAAGGCTAAAATAGAGATAGCTGTACTCCATTCCAACCCCAAGCTTCTGGCTTCACAGGCTGGGTATCCCCTAAGCCTCCACCGGCAGGCACGATGAGTCCCACCGCGTTTAATGCCCGTTGCAGTATGTTACGGGCAGCGTTCTCATCTCTGTCGATAACTGCGTAACAGCGAGTACATTCATGAGTACGAATCGACAAAGTTTTGGGTACTTTGGCCCCACAACTTGAGCATTCTACTGTTGTGCCTGCTGGATTGACTTTAACAACGTGTACGCCGCGTTTTACCGCCACTGCTTCCAACTTGCTGATAAAGCTACCCCAGGCAACATCTAGAATCGATTTCCCCAGTCGTGTACGAGCTAGCCCCCTCAGATTCAAATCTTCAACTGCGATTAAGTCATAACGATTAACCAGATTGTGCGCTGTGTTGTAATGAAAGTTTTCACGGATTCTGCCAACCCGTTGATGAATCCGTGCAATCTTGTTTTGCTGTTTTTTGTACCCATTTGAGCCTTTTTGTTTGCGAGACAAAAATCTTTGTTGTCGAGCTAAATGATTTTGAACTTGACGGTAGGGTTTGACTACTGGCACTGTTTCACCACTAGAGGTGGTCAAAAACTCTTTCAACCCTACGTCAATACCTACAACTGTTTTTATATTATCTAAAGGCAATGGTGAAGGTACAGACTCATCTTGCATGGAAACGCAGACATACCAACCATCAGCCTTTTTGACTACTGTGGCTTGTTTGAGGGTAAAACCATCCGGCAGTGGACGGTGCAGTCGGATAGGCATTGCGCCTATCCTGCTCAATTTTAGTATTCCATTTTCAACAAATGCGCCAGCTTTAGGGCAGTTGACTCGCGGGAATACAAAAGACCGTAACTCTCCAGGCTTTTTGAATCTAGGTCTGCCGCCACGTTGAGCATCATGGGATGGAAATTGCCAACGCTTCCAGGCTTTATCTAGTCGTTGTAGGTTAAATTGTTGTGATTCTGCCCAAATATTTTTGTACTCAGGAAACAATTGTTTTGTTTCTTTTAACGCTGCTTGCTGAGTATAGTAGTCTACTCGCTCAGGTATTTCACCTATAGGCTCACTAACAATACTGTATCTATCAATAGGTGAGCGAGTTCTTTTTAGCCAATCCAGTCTTTGACCTAATGCATCATTCCAGTGTCTACGCAACAGTTCCAGCCAACTGTCCATAATGACAATTTGCTCGACTGATGGCTTGATTCTGTAGCAGTAAGTTAGTAGCATAAAACTAATTGTACCACTTACCGCTTTAAAATGGAAGACAGTTATGAACATGGTTTTAGATCTATTTACTCTCTTACTGCTCACATAGTATTTGTCACCAAATACAGACGAAAAACTATCAACCAACAGGTTCAGAAAAGGTTAAAAGAAATCTTTGCGGACACCTGCAAAAAATGGGGATGTACTCTGAAGGAGTTTAATGGTGAAACAGACCATGTTCATCTGCTCGTTAGCTATCCTCCCCAAGTGCAAATAAGTAAATTTATTGCTAATTTAAAAACCGTTTCTAGCAGATTGATCCGTAAAGAGTTTTCTAATTATCTCAATCAGTTTTACAGCAAACCTGTCTTCTGGACTGGCTCGTATTTTGTTGCCAGCTGTGGTGGAGTAACTATTGAGCAACTCAAGAAATATGTAGAACAACAATCCTCGCCAAATGACCTTGCATGAAACCAAGAAAAAGAACCAAGCCTTTATATATATTCGACAAGCCCACTAATTTATTCGTAGGGTGGCACGCAGCAAAGCTTTGCTGCGTGCTAGGCTTGGCTCTTTTCTAATCGTTTTATCCCTGACTAAATCCTGGGCGGCAATTCCCCACCCGTTATACCCGTAGGGTTAACGGGCGACCCCTTGCCGCAAGAAGTTGGAGAAATGGTATTACAGCCAATACTTCTCGGTTAAAGGGGAAAGGGAAAAGGGAAAGGGACAGATATTCATCTTTTACCCCTTCACCTTTAACATGCATCCCAAACCATAAAGGAGAATCAAGTCTGCTTATTCGAGAAGTATTGGTATTACAGCCAATTCCCCAATAGTACGTAAGGAGCCCAGTAATAGGGACTGTTCTCTTTAGCAACAACAGCTAGTTGGGCATGCTGAAGCGCTTCGGCTTTAGTCACCCCAGTCTTTAACTGTCGATAAAACTCACTCATGAGGAAGGCGGTGGATTGATCGTCTACTGACCACAAACTTGCCAGTGTACTGCGTGCTCCAGCCTGCACAGCTACTCCAGCTAATCCCAATGCGGCTCGCTTATCTCCTTGGGCGGTTTTGCAAGCACTGAGTACGAGTAATTCAATGTTGCTAGACCTGTTAGTTTCGCTAGTTCGCACTAATTTATCAAATTCTTTGACCTTGAGCAGTTTATCCCAGGTAAGAATAAAGGTTTTTTCTGGATCTGAACTGAATTCGCCGTGAGTTGCTAGATGAACTACGGAAAAAGGAGTTGATTGCAGCTGCTTTTGCAGATTTGTTTGGGTAAATTCCTGATTGAGGAGTTCTTTACTTCTGGATACCTTAGATTGAATTACTTTTAGTTCCCGTGCTACGTTTTGTAGTGGAGGCAAACCGAAGCGTTCTTTACCTACTCCCGCTGTTAAAGCGTTTAATTCAAGCCGTTGCAAAGGTTTGGGATTAACAAGTTGCAAACCCGGAGTTAAAGCGATCGCATATTTTTCTACTAGATATTTCTGCTGCTGTCGATCGTAGAGAACCGCCATCGGGATATTCCGCAAAGATCCATCCAGTACAAATGCTAGGGTTTTGATGCCGCTATTGGTCAATTCTACTTCCGCTGGTCGGATTAACCACTCATATATCTTTTGAGATTGTTCTTTGACTTGAGAAGTTCCAGCGACATCCAATAGAGATGAACGCAGAGAAGTGATAATGCTTTCTACTTGATCGCGGGGTATCTTTGTTGTATACTGACGAAGTTTGTTTTGACCAGGCAAGGTCAGAATGACCTCCAAGCGGTCTGGCAAAATAATTGGATAGATGACAGCTGCGTTTTCATCCCCGATTATGTCGTTTTTAAAGTCTACAACGTAGATAAGCAAGTGATTATACGCTGTTGTCATTTTCTACAACGTTTCAAGTGGATACTGAGCTAACATCTCCGAAAAAGGTATCCACTTTTCATCGTTAGTGTAGATCATGATGCCGTCTTTAGTAGTTTGACTAGCTTGAATTAATCTCTTTTGCTTGGCTTTTGGATACCATTCACTGAATAAGTCTAACTCCGATTTAATTTGAATTTTCCCATTGGGTTTCCATCCTTGCTCAATAGCTGTTTTCAACCAACCTCCAGGTTTATCAACATCACCATCAGAGATCGCTTCTTTTAAAGCTTCTATCGCATCTAAAACAGTTTCTAATGATACGGATTTAATTGTTTTAGTTAAAGTTGAATTAAGTTGAATACCTAAAGAATCAAGTTGTTGTTTAACTTTGTCACTAATATTTGAACGCCCTGCTCTTTTCTTTTCTAATGATGTTACTTTAGGATTTTCTACTGTTACTGCTGTAAATTGTTGTAGTTGTTGGCGGCATTCCTCTAATTGTTGTTTGAACTCTGCATTCTCAGACTTGAGTCTTTCTGCTAACTCCTCAGCACCTTGTAAGTGATAAACCCTACCAGCTAATCCTTCATTAACTCTACGAAGTCCTTCTATTTCTGCTCGTAACTTCTTGTTTTCTTCCCTTAAAGTGGAAATAATTACTGATTTAGAATTATCTGATGCTACTGGAGGTTGTTTAGATTTAGGTTTTTGTTTCTGCTGGTCACGCAGAGTTTCAATTCTATTCCTTAAATCTTCCTGCTTATATAAGTAAGCAGTCGATACATTGGCAGATTGAGCAACAGATTTAAAACTGATTATTTGACCTTGTTTTGTCATCCTCTCAAGTGCTTTCTCTACTCGTTCTGCTGATTCCTTAGCTTTCTGTGCTGCTGCCTCTTGCAACGCTTCAATCTTCCTATTAGTCATTGTCTACCTCCAAGGTCTTAATGACTTTCTCTAAATTTTCTTTGATAGGCGTATTCTTATGAATTTGTAGCTGCCAACCACAATTCTGGGCTTTTTCTAAAACATTGTTGGTACGTTCTAAAGTGTCTTTTAGAACAGCCAGGAAGTTTTTATTAGTTCTCCAATGAGGGCAGTTATAACAACCATCAAAACCAGGAATATCACAATCACCTAATACCTTGGGTCTAGCACAATATCCATGTTCTAATGCCCTGGCTTGAACATTTCTCTTGAACCATTCCAAATCTTCATTACTAGATAAAATACTTTCTTCTAACTCAACGGTTTCTCCTTGAAAATTAATTACTCTTGATTCGTGGTATTTTTCTATCTCTTTTCTTAATGTGTCATCAAAGATATGAGCATAAGCATTAGTCATGGTAGGAGATTCATGCCCAAGAAATTTT